>NZ_JBQXDJ010000028.1:0-51281 GCF_052601015.1 Chitinimonas violaceus
ATCTTTTACAACCGCCAACGACGCCACTCTCGGCTAGGTAATTTGGCACCGGCGGTGTTTGCAGAAAAATTCAGCAGGCAATTGGTCTGCATTTGAAGTGGGTGTGTCTACGGTTGTCAGGACAGGTCAAACTGACGCTTTAAAACCTGTTTACGATCTTACTGCGCAGCTGTGATCAGGGCTTATGTGCTGCTCAAAATCCTCATGTACCCAAGTACATTCCGGTTTCTGCGCTGCTCTGTGCCCTGCTGACAGCTGCTCGCTACAGATCGTGGGCAGGTTCCGAAGAGAATCTGCTCAAAGTCTCGTGAGCTAAAGCAAGACAAGGCGAAAACGACAGAGGAAGCGGAGTTTACTCATGGTAAATGAGCATTCCGAAGGCGTTTTCAACACCGTATTGCTGACGCGCAGCAGACTTTGAGTGATTAGCGCGATGAGGTCAGTCGCCGACACACATCCAACGCCCTATACAACAGATTGGCCCGGTCAGCGCTGCTGGGGCGGCGTGGCCACCGCTGCATGACGCTGGCCAGTTGCGTGAAGGCCTCAACCGCTTCTGCCTGGGGGAAGGCCAGGGCCACTGGCTGGCCGACTTTGTCTGCGCGCGCAAGCTGTTCGTCTTCTGGTACAAAGCCCACGAGCTTGAGGCGTACGTTCAGGTACCGGCTGGCTACTTCCTTCACGCGGGCGAACAAGGCCATGGCGGTATCCAGCGTACGGACCCGGTTTGCCAGCACCCAGAAGTCGCGACGGCCAAATTCAGTATGCAAGCGCTTGATGCTGGCATAGGCATCGGTGATCGAATCAGCTGATGGAGTGATCACCACCACCACCTCGTCGGCAGCCAACGCGAGGCCGGGCGCACTGCCTTCGACTACGGGGCGGGCATCGACCAGCACCCAGTCGATGCGGGCCACCAGCGAGTCATACTCATCGGCTAACTGCTCGGCTCTGCCCGGTTGCAGATAGTTGGTCGGACCGCGCGACAGCTTGAGCGGCATCAACTCAAAGCCGGGAGCGGATAGCAACAATTCGTCCAGGCGCACATCGCGGTTCGCCACATGCTCGAATGCGAAGCGCTGCCGCAGCTGCAGGCGGTGTACCGCGTTGTGTTGGCTGTCGTCCTCATCCAGCAGCAGCACACGCTTATCCAGGGCAGAGAGTGCACCAGCCAGATTGAGGGTCAGCGAAGTAACGCCAGTGGTGCTACCGCCGGTTAATGCCACAGCCCGGCCACCTGGGCCACCAACAAGCTTGCGCAGGCTGGCAGCCTGGTCGGCTGCAATGGTGGCAACCGTATTGTCCAGTCGGTTCAGAGTCATGCTGCTCATGCTGCCGCTTCACGCCAGGAAAAGTCGAGTGCCGGGGCTTGCATCTGCGCGCCCAGGAAGAGCGGATACTCTTCATTCTTCAGGCGGTAAGCCGGCGCTTCAGGAGGAGTTTTGAACACGCGGTCGACCAGATACAGGCTGCTGGCCATGTGCAGGTCTTCCGGTACGCGCTGGCCATTGGTCATGTAGTAAAGCGGCAGTTTATAGCGGACGATCACATCCAGGCCGCTGCCAAGCGAAAACGCCTCGTCCGTCTTGGTGAAGATGCAACCGGCCAGGTTATCCCCATGGTAACGGCGAACAACATCGTCTAGCGTGGTGCCTTGCGCGTTGGCTGAAAGCAACAACAGGCGCTTCACTGGTGCGCTGTGGCCCGCCAACAGAGCAATCTGTTCGACGACGCGCTGGTCGCGTTGGCTCATGCCAACGGTGTCGATCAATACCAGATGGCGGTTGCGCAGATCGGCCAGGGTTTGCGCCAAGTCGGTTTCATCGGTCACCGCGTAGACGGGAATGCCGAGGATCTTGCCGTAGATACGCAGCTGGTCCTGGGCGCCGATCCGGTAACCGTCGGTGGTGATCAGGGCCACCTTGGGTGCGCCGTGGCGTAAGGTCGCGCGGGCAGCTAGTTTCGCCACCGTCGTGGTCTTGCCGACACCGGTAGGGCCCACCAAGGCATAGACGCCACCTGCTTCCACGATGTCCGCACCCGGGCCGACTGTGGGAAGGTTGTGCTGCAAGGCGGTACGCGCCCACTTCATGCCGCGCTCGGTGCTGTAACCCATGGGCATGTGTTCGACGATCTGTCGGCTAAGCGCCGGACTGAAGCCCACAGAGAGTAAGCGGCGTAATACCTCAAGGCGTTCTGGGGCATGCCGCTTCAGTTCATTCCACGCCAAGCCCGCCAACTGGCCTTCCAGCAGATTGCGCAGCATCTTGATTTCACTGGAAATGTCTTCGACTTCATGGCTGATGTTGTCAATCTTCTTACCCTGCTCGCCTATCTCTGGAGATGGAGTGGGCGCTGGAGGAGGCGTGATGACGTGCTTGACCGGTTCTGGTATCGGAGCGGTTGTCGATAGTATGGTAGCGGGGATAGGTTCCGGCTCCGGTTCACTCTCTTCGATAGGGTTGAGCGTAGGTTCCACCCTTTGATCCGGTAAAGGTTCCGCAGTCAGGTCCAGCTCAGGCGGCTCGTACCGGTAGCGTGGAGAAAAACCACTGTTAACGATGGGTTGCGTATCGGGCACCACATCTCCACCGACTTTGGCAGACGCCATCATGGCAGGCAGCTTTGGTGCTGGTTGCGGGGCAGGCGCGGGTGGAGGAGGGATATGCACATCCTCCATCGTGGGTTCGTCATCGTCGAGCTCCGGCGGCAAGGCGTAGGTACGCTGCATGGCGCGCACGGCTCCGGTGTTCGGGCGGGCTGGTTGCACTGCAGGTTTGGCGGCAGGAGGGGGGCTGACGGGTCTGGCCGAGGCAACGGGCTGGGTCAGCATCGATACTTCGGTATCCGCCACGGCCATGATTTCGATGTATCCATCCGGCAGCTGGCGATTGGAAAGGATCAACGCATCAGGCCCCAATTCATCGCGCACCTGTTTCAGCACCTCGCGCGTGCTCGCACCGTGGAATTTTTTCACGACCATATCCTGTCCTTTCCCTGTTACTTGCGGCGATTGTGTTCGCCGTCTCTAAGTACCTGTTCAATGTCTGCTACACGTCAGCAATACGGCGTTGAAAACATCCTCGGAATGCTCATTTACCATGGGTAAATTCCGCTTCCTCGGTTGTTTTCGCCTTGTCTTGCTCTAGCTCGCGAGACTTTGAATAAGTTCTAAGTACCTGTTTACGATCTTACTGCGCACCTGTGATCAGGGCTTGTCTACCTTGCTTTACTCTGTTGACGACGGCTCTGACGGATCACGAACAGGCGCTACATAATGGTTTTTGTCTCATGTGGCTGCTGCAGCGGACCGGCCGCCGAGCACACCGACGATGCGTATGGTTTTGTTATCGGGTATTTCGCTGTGCGATAACACCTTGAATTGCGGTATAGACCGGCGCAGGAAACGTGACAGCAACGGGCGTAACTGGCTTGGTGTGATCAGTACGCTGTTGAGCCCTTCGTTTTCCAGCTGTTCCGTCAACTGGCTGGCCTGTTGCAATAAAGTTTCGGCCAGGCCAGGCTCCAGCCCGCCGCCGCCCCGGCCTTGGCTGGCCTGCAACAACACCTGTTCCAAGCCAGGGTCGAGCGAAATGACCTGCAGCTCGGATTCCCCTGGGAAGATCTGATGGATGATGGCGCGGCCCAAAGCCACACGGGTGGCGGAAGTCAGCTCGTCCACATCCGTGGTCCTCGTGACGTGTTCGGCCAGCGTTTCCAGAATGGTGCGCATATCGCGGATGTGCATGCCTTCTTCGAGCAGGTTCTGCAGTACCTTCTGCAAAAGATTCAACGGCAATATCTTGGGTACGATGTCTTCGACCAGCTTGGGGAATTCCTTGCCCAGGTGGTCGAGCAACTGCTGCACCTCTTCACGCCCCAACAGTTCTGCTGAATGGCTTTGCAACAGGTTGGAGATATGCGTGGCGACCACGGTGCTTGCATCGACTACGGTATAGCCCAGCGATTGCGCTTGTTCCTTCAGCGTGGCGTCGATCCAGATGGCGGGCAGACCGAAGGTAGGGTCGGTGGTGGGTGTGCCGGGCAATGACCCCATTACCCTACCGGGATTGATGGCAAGGAATTGGCCAAGGTAAGCCTCGCCCTGGCCTACATCGACGCCCTTGAGCTGGATGCGATAGGCATTGGGTTTGAGTTCGAGGTTGTCGCGGATATGAATGGGCGGTACGAGGAACCCGAGTTCCTGCGCGATCTTTTTTCGTATACCCCTGATTCGGCGTAACAGCTCGCCATCCTGATTACGGTCGACCAGGGGGATGATGCGATAGCCGACTTCAAGCCCGACAGGATCTACCGGGGCGACATCGTGCCAGCCTACTTCCTGCGCTTGCTGTTCCTGTACACGTTGCGCCTGTTCTGCCGCGGCGACGGCTTGCGGTTCCGGCACAAATTCCCGTGCTTTGGCGCGCTGCTCCAGTTTCCAGGCCAGCAAAGCCAGTAAAGAGGCGATAAGCAGGAATGCGAAGTGCGGCATGTTCGGAATCAGCCCGAAAAGGCCGATTACCGCCGCAGTAATGTAAAGCGTGGTGGGCTTGGTGAACATCTGACCAAGGATCTGCTCGGACAGACTGTCGTCGCCGACGCGCGACACCACGATGCCTGCAGCAGTGGAAATGATCAGCCCAGGAATCTGCGCTACCAAGCCATCGCCAATCGACAGCAGGGTATAGGTTTTGCCCGCCTGCGCGAAGGCCATATCGTGTGAGAGCAGGCCGACGATAATGCCGGCCACCAGGTTGATGACGATGATAAGAATGCCGGCGACTGCATCGCCACGTACGAATTTGGATGCACCATCCATCGACCCGAAGAAGTCGGCTTCCTGGGCGATGATCTTGCGGCGTTTACGGGCTTCCTCCTCACCAATCAGTCCGGCGTTCAGGTCGGCGTCAATCGCCATCTGTTTGCCGGGCATGGCATCCAGTGTGAAACGGGCGCTCACTTCAGCGATACGGCCTGCACCCTTGGTGATCACCACGAAATTGATGATGGTGAGAATCACGAAAACCACGATACCGATCGCGATATTCCCGCCGATCAGGAAGTGACCGAAAGCCTCGATCACCTTGCCGGCCGCCGCATCTCCCTGGTGGCCATTACTCAGGATTACCCGTGTGGACGCTACATTCAACGCCAGCCGCAACAATGTGGTCATCAGCAATACGACGGGGAAGGACGAAAAGTCCAACGGTTCCTTGGTATTGATAGCCACCATCAGCACGATGATGGCAATGGCGATGTTAAAGGTGAAGAACAGGTCCAGCAGAATAGGTGGCAGCGGCAGGATGAACAGCGTCAGCACCATCAAGATAAGGATGGGGCCTGCCATGGAGCTGAGGTTCAAACGGAAGGGCATGTGCAAAAGTCGCCTGGAGCAACAACAAAAAGCTGCCGAGATAACCGGTTCTAGTTCATAGGCTAGTTTTAAAAAACACGCTTTCCTATTGAATTATCTGATTTATTTGTTTTTGTCACGATTGGCTGGCGTGAAAAGGCCAATAGTGGAAAAACCCCAACAGTTGAGGCTTGGCGCGGTTGCTATATGGTTGGGGATGATGCTGTGCTAAGAAACTGTTCAAAGTCTTGCGAGTTGAGGCGAGGCAAGGGGAAATGTCCCAGGGGAACTGGAATTTACAAATGGTAAATGAACCTTCCAAGGAAGTTTTTAATGCCGGACCGCGATGAAAACGAGGCTTCTTGGATGTCCCTTTAAGCTTCCCCACCAGGGTCCAGGTCTGCAGGAACCGATAGATCTTTCGATAGTTCTGGGGCTAGGCCGCCAAAGCGTTCGTAATGGTTGAGCTGGTAGATATAGGCCAATACTTCCGCGACGGCATTGTAAAGCGGGGTAGGAATGTCCTCGCCCAGATCGGCATGGTGGTACAGGGCGCGCGCCAATGGGGGGGTACGCAGAATGGGTACTTTGTTGTCGCGGCCAATTTCGATAATGCGTTCTGCCAAGAGGAAAGACCCCTTTGCCACAACCCTCGGCGCTTTCATCTTCTTTTCGTCGTAATGCAATGCGACGGCATAGTGGGTCGGGTTGGTGACGATTACATCGGCCTTGGGAATCTCGCTCATCATGCGCTGGCGGGCGGCTTGCATCTGCAACTGGCGAATCTTGGCCTTGATTTGCGGGTCCCCGTCCGATTCCTTGCTCTCTTGTTTCACCTCCGCTTTGGTCATGCGCAGGTTCTTTTTGTAGTCCCACAGCTGGAATGGCACGTCGATGGCGACGATCAGCAACATCGATCCAGCCACTAGCAGCAAGGTGGTCTTGGTCAGGTCGAACAGGAATGCCAAGCTCGTAAATGGCGACATGGCGACCAGCTGAATGATTTGTTCCTTTTCGAACCAGAGCGTAGCGATGGCTACACCACCAATCAGGCCGGATTTAAGGATGGCCTTGACCATTTCAACCACACTACGCACCGACAAAATGCGACCGATGCCCGTCATCGGATTGAGTTTACTGAATTTCGGTTCCAGCGCATTGAAGGTGAATAACCAGCCGGAGAGCACAATCGACGCGGCAATGGCAGCGACAACTGTGGCGGTGAGTACGGGCATCAGTGCACGTAAGGCATCGAAACTGGCCTGGGAAAAGTGCACCAGCAATTGGTCGATATCGGCAAGCAGCGCGCGGTCGAAAGTCAGATTGCTGATAATGATGTGCTTGAGTGCGTCCAGAATACTTTCGCTGGTCACAATCAGGGCGACAATGCCTGTCATGACGACGGAGAAGGTGACCAGTTCGTGCGAACGGGCAACCTGGCCATTCTTTCTGGCTTCCTCCAATCTTCGGGGACTGGGATCTTCCGTTCGTTCTAGGTCGCTGTCTTCTGCCATGGACTAGGCTGATGAACCCGCTCGCGGCATATCGTGAGCAGATGTTGAGTTGGTCTCGGCTAAATGTAGCAAAGCCGCCCGTGGGCGGCTTACTAACTGCGTTATCTGTATTATTTACCGCGATTCACGCTGGCCATCGTGGCTTGGCTGACTTTGATCAGGTCACTGGGTTTTTGCCGGATCATGTCCGCATAACGGGCCTTTTGCTTAGTCATACCTTCCACCAGCAACCAGCCGGCAAAGCGTGCTTCGGCCAGTTGTTCTGTCGAATAGGTGTTAAGCGTTGCTGCGCTGCCATCGCCAAGTTTAGGCAGGATGCTGCTGAGCACTGACTTGCGATTGGTGCGCAGTTTGGCCAGTTCATCGGCACTGATAGCCAGATATTGCTCGACGCTTTTGCCTGGTGCTGCCGCTGCAACACCGTGGGCAACGACGCCTTCACCAACTACCAGTTCGGCGAGGGAACGAGGTTTGTTACCCCAGCCGGCGGTTTTGGCCAGCATTGCTTGTCCCATCAGACGGGCCGAAGGGACTGCGCGGGTGTCGGCGCTGACTTCCAGCGGCAGGTAGACATTCAATGTGTCGCCGTCCTGCTCGCCCCAAACCCGGCCATCGAAGGTGCCGACATAGGCAACCAGTCGCATGCTCATCGACTTATCAAGGCTGAAATGCTTGGAAAGGGTGTCAAGCGTACGACTGGGTTCGCTGGCGATGCCGTCAAAGCCCGCCTCGATTTTCGGGAGGGCTTCCGCATAGCGTGGCCAGGCGGAGTCCAGCGCTGCGCGTGTGGCCTCTGGCGTGGGTTGTGCACTGAAATCGTAATTCTGCTTGAACAGGCGCCAACGACGGTCTTCCAGTGATTCTGTTGTTGCAGGCGTAGCAGCTTGGTTTGCGGTGGGTGCTGCTGGTGCAAGTGGCTTGCTGGCGGCTTCGTAGAACTCGACAAACTTGGGGGACAGATCACGTACTTTCAGATCCAGAGCGACTTCGGCGGCTTGGGCAGCGCCGGCGGACAGGGCAAGGCTGGCAGCCAGAATGAGTTGACGCATGGTGGGACTCCGCAGACGGGTAGATAAAGCCCTGGCGGTGTCGATGCAGGTGTGGGGTTTGTTGTTCACTTGCACAAACCACGCTTGGGCGGGCAGATGGCCCGCATTCTACTCGCCAGCGTATGGATGTGTATTTGACGTCTATTTAGAATCTGTTTGTGATTATACTGCACACCTGTGACCAGGGCTTATGCGCTGCTCGAACGATAGGGTCATCCTACGATGCGATTGCGGCCGCCCTGCTTGGCCTTGTAGAGCTGAGCATCGGCATGCAGGAAGAGCTCGTTCTCCGTTTTGAAGGCAGGGTAACCGGCTGCACCGCCACTGAAGCTGAATTGTTTATCCAGGCCGGGTTCGGCTTCAAAAACAAGGGCGTTGAATTCCTCCCGCATACGATCGATACGCTTGAGCATCTCGGCCATGTTGCAATCCCACAGCAGCATGACGAATTCCTCTCCGCCAAAGCGGCTGAGCAGATCTTCCGGCCCCATGTAGCCGCTTAGATGCAGAGACAGGCGTTTGATCACGATGTCGCCAAAGTAATGGCCCCAGGTATCGTTGATGGTCTTGAACTTGTCGATATCAATCACCGCAAGACCAAGCTGCTTGCCTTGGGCTTCGGCTTGCTTGATGACTTCACTGGCGGCCTGTTGAAAACCGATTTTGTTCAAGAGCCCCGTGGCACGGTCCCGGCTGATCAAATCGCGGGACAGGCGAATTTTGCCCAGGCGGTTGATGAGCTGGCGGGTAAGGATGTCGCTGGCCCTACGTTGTAGTAGAGAGTCGAACCCCTCCATCACGGCTTGGCGAGACAATTCGTCGTCGTTGCTGTCGACCAATAACAGCACTTCCAGGCTCGGATCAGCTTCCAGATTACGTTTGAGGATGCGGACGATCAATTCGGTACGGCGATAGAGATGTTCGGCAATGACCACAATGTCGGGCTGTATCCGTTTCACCTCGCGTTGCAGGCTTTGCAGTTCATCGTGCTCAATGACCTGTATGCGCCGCTCTTGCAAAGCTTCCTTGTCGATCACACCCGGCGCGCCGACTACCAGGATCTTCCCGGCCATATTGCGGCGTGCTTGTGCAAACAGGTTGAAGAATTTATCAACGAGCTTATCGTTGGCGATAGGTTTTTCGGCGTAGGCAAGGCAGTTCGATTCAACCAGCATCTGCTGCAGCAGGAATCGGCCGCTTTGCTTTTCTGTCTGCAGATAGACGTAGTCGCGATGGCTGGGAAGCTGTTTGAAGAGATCGCGTAAAAACAGGGTGCGGTTGTTGTCTGCTGTCTGCAGGCTGTACAGGCAATCCAGGTCAACGACCAGCAGGTCTTCCTCACTGGCTACGATGACAGCCTGCTGGAATTCGATCATTTGATCGAAAAACTGCATGTCGAAGTCGTACTTATGCGCCAGCAAAGTAAGCTGTTGCTGGTTGTCCTCGATAAAAAAAGTCTGAGCCAGTACCCAGGCGCGCCGCTGGTATAGGTATTCAGTTCCGCTTTGTTTCACAGTCTGCTCCGCAACGATTTGCAGGCTTATCTATGCAGCCCTCTTATCCAGTCTAGCGCTCAAAATGCACGACACCAGAACGCAATGCAGAAAGCATCCCGATACTTGATTTATCCGGCTAACCAAGTGCTTAGAATCGCTTCGTTAGTTATCAAGGGATACCTGCTGTAGTAGTTCAAGCATGGCTCAGGGATAGACAATGCGCCAGCCGAACCTGGTGTTTTTCTGTTGCCAATGAGATCTATGCCAAATCTGAGAACCTGTTCAAATTCTTCTGCGCGTCCGCGATACGGCGTTGAAAACACCCTCGGAATGCTCATTTACCATTTGTAAACTCCGCTTCCTCGGCTGCTTTTGCCTTGTCTCGCTCTAGCTCGTAAGACTTTGAACAGATTCTGACCATTGGCTGTAATGAGCCCAGTCTGGAGGACTGGGCCGTATTGCACACTGGCTTCTTTATAAACGGTTACGCGGCTTGAAAAAGGTGTAGTGCTGATAGGGTTCGTTTGCTTGATAAATGGCGGCTGAATTCGCTGGAATGCTGAGCTGGATGCTGGCCGCCTGCACTTTGATATCAGGCGAAATACCAAGCGCGTCCTTCAGCGGTACACCGTCATACCAGTGCGAATAGGGCAGGAGTAGCTTTTGTTGCATCGGCTTGTCGCTATGGTTTACCACCACCAAGGCTGCTTCACCGGGTTGCTCTGTGTGGCGCAGGAAAACCAGGGCATTACCCGGCAGGCGGTCACCCAGGACCGTCACATCACCATACTGTAATGCAGGGCTGGCTTGGCGGATTGCGATCAGCTGCTTCATCCAGATGCGCTGCGAATGGTCCCATTCGGATTCGTTCCAGCGCATTGGACGGCGGCAGTCAGGATCGGCCCCGCCCAGCATGCCGATTTCCTCCCCGTAGTAGATCAACGGTACGCCGGGCAGGGTCATTTGCATCAGCAGGGCTGTGCGCGCTTTTGCGGCGCTGCCGACAGTGGTGATCAGCCGTGGGGTATCGTGGCTGGACAGCATGTTCCATGAGCACAGTAGACCTTTGAGCCCGTAACCTTCGCGTGCATCGCGTACCGCTGCGTTCATCTGTACCGCATCGATTTCACCAGCAAGCCATGCCAGTGTGGCTGTGCGGTACCAGTAATTCATCATGCCGTGAAAACCACCACCCGCTTCAAACCAGCTGGCAGAGAAACCATTAAGCTCGCCAAGCAGAATGGTATTCGGGTAGTTTTTGCCGACGGCTTCAGCCATCTCCTGCGCGTATGCGATACCCACATCCTGTGCGACATCGAAACGCCAATTGTCGACGCCTTGAGCCAGCCAATGCTGCACAAGACTCTTGGGTTGGCGGTACAGGACATCACGCACGGCAGGGTTGGCGAGATTGAGCTCCGGCATCATGCCGTAGTCCTGCCAACATAAATGATGGCCTGACGCATCGAAGGTAAACCAGTCGCGCTTGTCTGCATCGCCCGCCTTGGCCGCAAGAAACCAGGGGTGTTGGTCGGAAACATGATTCAGCACGGCGTCGAGCGTCAGTGTCATACCTCGCGCGTGCAGAGCGTCCAGCAATCGTTTCAGGGCGGGTTCACCTCCGAACATGGGGTCGATGCTGAAGAAGTCGGTCGCGTCGTACTTGTGGTTGCTTGGCGCGGTGAAAACCGGCGTGAGGTAAACCCCGGTAATGCCGAGGTCGACCAAGTAACTGAGCTTATCGGCAATACCGTCGAGATCGCCGCCGTAGAATTGATTGCCCCATGGCTGTTGCAGCGTTGGTTCATCCCAGCCACGCTTGTGTACGCCAGGAATACCGTAAGCGGGTTGCGCCAGCTTCTCTGCACTACTAAGCCCGCCGCCAATCGCGAACCGCTCTGGGAAGATTTGGTACACCACCTGGCTTGCAGTCTTGCGGGTAAAGGCATCTACAGCTGCTGTTTTCATGGTTCACTCAGGTAAAATGGTGGGATTGTCTTTATTGGGAAGCCTGATTATGCCGTCATTCGACATTGTGTCCGAAGTCAACGAAGTAGAAGTCAAGAACGCGGTTGAGCAAGCCAATAAGGAAGTTGGCAACCGTTTCGATTTCAAAGGCTCAGACGCGCGCGTCGAGCAGGCCGAAAAAGTACTGACCGTCTTTGCCGACAACGAATTCCAGCTTGAGCAGGCCAAGGAAATCCTGCTGGGCAAGATGGCGAAGCGGGGGGTGGATACCCGCTGCCTTGACGAGGGCAAGCTGGAGAAAGTCAGCGGCAACAAGGTCAAGCAGACCGTTACAGTCAAGGTAGGTATCGAAACCGAGCTTGCCAAGAAAATTGTCCGTGTGATCAAGGATTCCAAGCTGAAAGTGCAGGCCAGCATCCAGGGTGAAGCAGTGCGTGTTTCAGGCGCCAAGCGCGATATCCTGCAGGACACAATTGCGCTGGTGAAAAAGTCGATTGAGGAATTTCCGTTGCAGTACCAGAACTTCCGTGACTGATTGGAATGAATTGCGAATAAAAAAGCGCCAGCGATTGGCGCTTTTTTATTGTGACCTGAGCTGGCCCCTCCTGAGCACTTGTTCAAAGTCTTGCAAGTTAGAGCAAGACAAGGTGAAAACAACTGAGGAAGTGGAGCTTCCGAATGGTAAATGAGCATTCCGAGGGTGTTCTCAACGCCGTATTGCTGACGCACAGCAGGTTTTGAGTGGGTTCTTACACTGGCAGGGCGGGAATATAGGGACTGGAAGGGGTTCCCAATGGCTTGGTCAGCACCCGGGCAATCGCTGCCTCCACCAGGTCTGGCTCCAGTTGTTGAAGGCAGTTCAGGTGTTTAAGCGGGCAGGTACGTTCAAAGCAGGGGCTGCATTCGAGATCGAGGCTGACGATCTCCGCCTGCTTGCTCAATGGTGGTGTGAATTCCGGACTGCTGGAACCATACAGCGCCACGATCGGCCGCTCCAACGCGGCGGCGACATGCATCAAGCCTGAGTCATTGGTCACTACCAAGTGGGCTAGAGAAAGTAAATCGATAGCCTGCGCCAGAGAAGTGCGGCCAGCCAAGTCAACAACGGATACACCTGCTTGTTCAACAATGGCATTGGTATCGGGTTTATCTTTGGCCGAACCGAACAGCCACACCGCATAACCTTGTGATACCAGGCGGCGTGCGAGCTCACCGAAATGGCGGGCCGGCCAGCGTTTTGCCGGACCGTATTCTGCGCCGGGGCAGAAGGCGATAATGGGCTGGGCATCACTCAAGCCAAAGGCTTGGAGTGCAGCTTGGCGTAGAGCCGGGTCGATATGCAGCCTGGGGGCAGGAATGGGCCTGGGTAGTGGCTGACCGGCAGGCTCCGCCAGGATGGCGAAGCGCTCCACCATTTGCGGTAAAGCCTTAGGGTCAAGTACCCGAAAGTCATTCAATAGGCCATAGCGTGATTCGCCTACAAAGCCGGTGCGCTGAGGAATACGGGCAAACCAAGGCACCAGGGCCGACTTGAGCGAATTGGGCAGTACGATGACCTGATCGAACTGGCCGCGTAATTTCCTACCCAGATTCCAGCGTTCGGTCAGTTTAAGTGCGCCATGGCCGAATGGATTGCGCAAGGTGGCTTCCACCTCGGGCATGCGATCCAGCAGTGGCAGGGTCCAGTCGGGTGCGAAGACGGTCAAGTGGGCATCTGGCTGATACTGCTTCAGCCGCTGATAGAGCGGCTGGGCCATGACGCTGTCACCCACCCAGGCGGGAGCGATGACGAGAATACGGTGTGGCATTGACGGTCTCTGGCTGAGGGTTTGCGTTTACTTAAGAACGTGTTCACAGCGAGATATTGAATAGGTTCTAAGGAGCATCCTGGGGTTCGTAATCACCCGCTACATTGTATGCAAACCATATGCCTGGTACTTATTTTGTAAAGCGCGGTGCCGTTTCGAGCTAGAACCTGTTTACTCTCTGTCGCGAGCAGCACATAAGCCCTAATCACAGCCGCGCTGTAAGATCGAAAACAAGCGCTTAAAACCTGTTCAAAGTTTCGCGAGCTAGCGCAAGACAAGGCGAAAACAGCCGAGGAAGCGGAGTTTATTCATGGTAAATGAGCATTCCGAGGGTGTGTTCAACGCCGTATTGCCGACGCGCAATAGACTTTGAACGGGTTCTTAGTGACCATGACCTGTTGGCCCACCTTTGAGCACATACTTGGTTCCACAATATGGGCAAAGGGCGATGCCTGTCTTCTCAATAGGCAGGAATACACGTGGATGGGCATTCCATTTCAACATATCAGGCATCGGGCAGTGCAGAGGCAGGTTGCTTGCATCGATTTCGATATGCTTCTTGGTATTTTCTTTAAGCTGGGTCATGGTGGATTCCATATAGGTCGGGAATAGTCCCGACACAATACGGCAGGCCGGATTGGGTACCGGCTGCCGGTCATCGATCAAACAAAAGTCAGCCAGTCGGCGTGCAGTGCAGATTCGCCTTTGACGGCTGCAAAGTAGGCGGATTGCAAAGCGGTTGTCATCGGTCCGCGTTTGCCATCGCCAATCGTACGGTTATCGAGTTCGCGAATCGGGGTGACTTCCGCTGCTGTTCCGGTAAAGAAAGCTTCGTCGGCTACGTAGACTTCATCGCGCGTAATGCGCTTTTCAACGATCTCGTAACCTTGTTCCTTTGCCAGCTGGAAGATAGTGTCACGGGTGATGCCCGCAAGGCAGCTGGTAAGGTCGGGCGTATAGATATTGCCTTTGCGGATGACAAAAATATTCTCGCCAGAGCCTTCCGCTACATAACCATCTACATCAAGCAACAGCGCTTCTTCATAACCATCGCGCACGGCTTCGGCATTGGCGAGGATAGAATTCATGTAGTTACCGTTTGCTTTTGCCTTGCACATCGTCACATTGACATGATGACGGCTGAAGGAGGATGTCTTGACCCGAATACCCTTGTTAAGGCCGTCGTCACCCAGGTAAGCCCCCCAAGGCCATGCGGCCACGATCACGTGTACATCGTCCAATGGTGGTGCAACACCGAGCTTACCTGAGCCATAAAACGCCATAGGACGGAAGTAGCAGGACTTGAGTTTGTTCTCGCGTACGACCTGCTTATGGGCTTCGTTGATCTCGTCTTTACCAAAAGGCAGCTTCATGCCGAGGATCTTGGCCGAATTGAACAAGCGGTCCGTATGGTCCTGCAGGCGGAAGATGGCGGGGCCTTTGGCCGTTTCATAGGCACGCACACCCTCAAATACGCCAAGACCATAGTGCAGGGTATGGGTCAACACATGGGTATTGGCTTCACGCCAATCGACGAGCTTGCCGTCGTACCAGATGAAGCCGTCGCGATCGGCCATGGACATGGGGTGGTCTCCTCGGTTTTTAGATTTTAGAACCTGTTTACGATCGTACTGTGCAACCGCAATCGGGGTTTATGTGCTGCTCTGTACCTTGCTGACAGCTGCGTGTGACTGATCTTGAACAGGCCATTAGGCTGCGAAAGTTGCATTTTAGCCGTTTTGGCTTGGTGGAGCCACGCGGTACAGTGCGCTTGGGCTAAGATCAGTCTCTTCACTGAGTGGAGCGAACTATGCAGATTGCCTATGGCTGTTTATTGATTGCCGTTTTCCTGCCCTATGTCTGGGTTTATTTTGCCAAGTTCGGCAAGTCTGAAGACGGCACCGCTTTTCGCTACAACAATTATTCGCCGCGCTTGCAGCAAGCAAAGTTGGAGGGGTTCCGTGCGCGTGCAGTGTGGGCGCACAACAATGCTTTCGAAGCGTTACCGGCATTTGCTGCGGCGCTGTTGCTGGCTGTCCAGGCAGGTGTGGCGGCGGAGACAATTAATATCACGTCTGTTGTATTCATCTGCGCCCGGATTCTGCATGGTGCTTTTTACCTGGCTAACCGACCTTCACTGCGCTCGGCAGTCTGGTTTATCGGCTTTGTGGCGGTCGTCTATATGCTGGTTGAAGCGATATTAGGGGTTGCGTAATCCACCGTGTCTCCTGATGCGGTGGCTGTCCGCTCGTAGACGGCAAAGCTATAGGCGAAGGCTTCACCTTGATGGTGTTCGCGGCGCAGTTCTTTGAATTGCTCAGGCCGCCACCGGGGGAAAAAGGCATCACCGTCGATGTCTGCTTCAATCTCAGTCAAATAGAGCCGATCTGCCATTGGCAACGCTTCGGCGTATAGCGATGCGCCACCGATAAGGAAAATCTCTTTCGTGGACCCTACGGCAGAAATTGCTTCCTGGATTGAATGCACTGCCGTCACACCATCGACGTGCCAGTCAGGGTTGCGGGTGACGACGATATTGTGCCGTCCTGGCAATGGCCGGCCAATCGAATCGTAGGTCTTGCGTCCCATGATGATAGGGTGGCCACTGGTTGTGGCTTTGAAGTACTTCAAATCTTCGGAGAGATGCCAGGGCAGGCGGTTCTCAATGCCAACTGTATAGTTGCGGGCGAGGGCGGCAATAAGTGAGAGCATGGGCAAGCGGCTCGCTAAGGAGAAAAAGATGTGACAAAAAAAGCAGCCTTGGCTGCTTTTTTTGAAAGAAGGCTTAAGCGCGCTTCTTGAATTCGCCGGTACGGGTATCGATTTCGATCTTGTCACCGATTTCGATAAAGGCCGCAACGGGCAATTCGAAGGTGGTGCCCTTCAGCTTGGCGGGCTTCATTACTTTGCCTGAAGTGTCGCCACGTACGGCAGGTTCGGTGTATTCGACTTCGCGCACGATAGTAGTGGGCAATTCAACCGAGATGGCTTTGCCTTCATAGAACACCACTTCGCAGACATCTTCCATGCCGTCGACGATGAAGTTCACGGTATCGCCAACGTTTTCTGCTTCAACTTCATACTGGTTGTATTCGGTATCCATGAACACGAACATGGGGTCGGCGAAGTAGGAGTAGGTGCATTCCTTCTTGTCCAGCACGACCACGTCGAACTTTTCGTCAGCCTTGTACACGGCTTCCAGACCTTGTTCGGTCAGCAGGTTCTTCATCTTCATCTTGACGACGGAAGCGTTACGGCCCGACTTGCTGTATTCAGCCTTGATCACGACCATCGGCTGACCATCAACCATGGCAACGTTGCCGGCGCGGAGTTCTTGTGCGGTTTTCATGCGGGTTAGTCCTGCGAAAGGGGTAAGCGTTTGATAAAACGCAGCATTATAGCCGTGAGCCGGATAACTCCGCCACTTTGCCGGTATGTTGAGCGTGCTTGGGTTGCCCAGCTTTCATTGAACTAACCAGGTTGGCTCAGTTTCCCAATGGCGAAATTGGCCAGTTGTTGCATCAGGTCTGTCTGCTGGGCAAGTGTGTTGCACCAATGTTGGCTATGGGTGGCAAAAAAATTGCGTTCGCGCCAAAGAGCCTGCCAGTGGGTCACTGCGCTGATCGGGTCGTTCCGGTTCCAACTGTGCCAGAAGGCTGAAAGTGTATTGCACTGCACATCCGGCAGGTCTGCAAGATAGCGCGCCAGAAATGCGTCGAGCTTCACGGTATGCGCGTCTTCTTCTTGTGGGTAGATATGCCACGCCATGGGGCGTGCCGCCCATTGCGCCCGTACGAAGGAGTCTTCGCCACGAACGAAGTTGAAGTCGCATGCCCATAGTAAGCGATCGTAGTCTGACTGGCTCAGGAAGGGTAGGGCGACGAGGGTAAGCTGGCCGCGTTGTAGGCGCTTACCGTGTACGAAAGCCTCATTGAGCCAAACCTCTACTTGGCGGCGAGGTTTTCCGTCCGCAACGAGCAGGCATATCGGTTCCCCTGCTGTCCAGTGTGCCAATAACCCAGGTAAAGCCGCGTTGTCGTAACAAAACAAGGAAATAAGCGGTTTGGCAGGGTCCGCCGCTTCCAGATTCAAACTGTGTAACCAGTGGTTGCGTGCGGAGATGTCGGTCTGAAATACATCGCGCTCAGCAAGCAAGCAGGCTTCGCGCAGCAGTCCCCCCGTTGCTTTGTTGAACCCGGGGAAGAAGAAATGGTGGGTCAAAGGGAGGCGCGGGTGACGTGACCCAAGCGCGTGACAACTTTCAATCCAGGCCTCGGCAGATAGGTAATCGAGGTTTATCCAGATCGGTTTAGGCTCTGTGGCAACCATCGCGTTCAGGAAGTCATTAGGCGGATTGCACGCAAAGGCTTCTATTACTACTTGTCTGGGTATCACTGCCGGAAATGGTGTGGTCCAATGCCGGACCTCAACACCATCCAATATCTGTGTTGCTTTGTTGGTATCCAGCTGTGTGTGCAGGATTTGAAAAGCAGCCAGATCATCCACCCAAAGCCGTACCGGTTCGCCGCGTTCATGCGCCAATTGATGGGCAAGACGCCAACAGACGCCTATATCGCCGAAGTTGTCGATGACAGTGCAGAAGATGTCCCAGGAGAGTTGCATGTCGTGCGATAAGGTGTTGTTGGAGTGATCAGCATCGCATTGCTGCGATGCTTGTGGCCAGCGCTCTACGTGTCTGTTTGCCGGGTCAAGTTTTGGGTAAGGCAACCCCTTTTGGCCAAATCAGCCAGATCTGGCCTTGCTGCTTCATCCGGCCAGCGAGTTGGCCGGCTTCGTTGCCAAAACCCCAGAAAAAGTCGGCACGGATCGGGCCGCGTATGGCGCCACCAGTATCCTGCGCATGCATCAGCCGATTCAGTGGTTTTTCTTCATTGGGCCAGCTGGTGGTCAGGTAAACAGGGCTGCCTAATGGAACAAACTTGGGATCCACCGCGACGCTGGCACCATCGGTAAGCGGTACATTCAGGGCGCCGATGGGACCCCCGTCGGCATTGGGCAACTGGCGGAAGAAAACATAGCTTGGGTTGGCATCCAGCATGGTTTTTAGGCGGGCAGGATTGGCTTTTGCCCATGCCTTGATTCCTTGCATCGAGGCTTCGTTCGGCTTGAGCTGGCCCTGGTCGATTAGCCATTTACCAATGGACTTGTAGGGATGGCCGTTCTGGTCGGCATAGCCTACCCGCATTAGGCTGCCATCTTCCAGTTGTACCCGGCCCGAGCCTTGCACTTGTAGAAAGAAGGCTTCAATTGGATCGTCTGCCCAAACGAGCGCCAGCCCAGCTGTAGGTGCCTTGCCTGCTTCGATATCGGTCCGGTTCCAATAAGGGACTACTTTGCGGCCTTCCAGTCGGCCACGCAGGCGTTGGCCCTTCATATCTGGGAAGTTGTCCCCGAGGTCGATGATCAACAAATCGTCCGGTACGGCGTAAATGGGGGCTCGGGTAGGGGAAGCTTCCTTGCTGCCCTTCAGCAAGGGTTCGTAATACCCGGTAATCAGCCCGCTCTCCTTGCCCTCACTGGTGGTAATGCGATAGGGCTGAAAGCGGGACTCGAAGTAAGTGCGAATGGCTGCGTCATCGTCCGCTGGTAATGTGCGCGCTTCGGTACAGACTTCTTTCCAGCCGGCGCGATTGGCGAGTTTGCTGCATGTTTTCAACCAAGCAGGCCAGCTGCCTCGTAAATTCTCACCCGGCCAATTTGGCAGATTGGACCAGTTAGCAGCATTGTAGAGTGCGGTAATGGGAGCTGGTTTAGTGCCATTGCCACAGTTGCAATCGGCTGGTTTGCTGGGTGGTGTGGCACAACCGGCCAATAGGATCAGGGCAAGGGTAGGGATGAGGAGATGACGCATAGGAGCTCGTGTTCAGCGTGGAATTTGCGAGCTTACCGGATAGAAGCCCGCAAATAAAAACGGGCATGCGATGCATGCCCGTTTGATCGTGCAGTAAGACTGGTTACGATCAGAATGCGTGCAGAGCACCCACGCCGATGTAAGTCGTGTCTTTGGTCGTACCCTTGTTTGCGTCACCAGACACTTCGGCTACCAGAGCGGTACGCTTGCTCAAGCTGTGCTTGGCACCGACGCTGTAACGGACGAAGTCGCTGTCAGCCAGCTTGACGCCATTTGACTTCAACTTGTCGTTGACGATGACACCAGCGCGCAGATTGGTAGCATCAATCTGGTATGAAGCAGCCATCAGCAGGCTGTTACGCTTGGTGTTGTCAGCAGCCACTGGCGAATCCACCTTACCGGCTTGGAAGCCCAGAGCAACGGTGAACGCGTCGATAGCATAGGTGCCTGCCAGCAAGAAGGCACTATGGTTAACACCATTGGCACCCTTGTTGTTTTGCTTGGCGTAAGCAGCGCCCAACTGCATCGGGCCCATTGTGTAACGGCCAGACAGGGCTGCGCTGTCAGAAGACTTGGTGTTCGTGGCGCTGTTCTTGTTCTCACCTGCGCCGATCATGGTCGATACGGTGAAGCCATTGATGCTTTGCGAATCAAAGCGGATGGCATTGTTCCAACGGGAGTCAAGAACATGACCATCTTTGGTGGTTTGCTTGTTTTCCTGAGCAGCCAAACCGTTGGCCAGGTCGACATAGTTGTCGAACCAGTCAGCAATATTGGTGTAAGGGGTCTTGCCGCGACCTAGACCAATCTTACCGAAATCGCCTTGCAAGGCAACCCACGCTTCGCGCGATCCGAAGCTACCTTCTGTAGCATCGTCAGGACGAATCTTGGTTTCAACTTGGAACAGGGCCTTCAGGCCATTGCCGAGGTTTTCTTCGCCCTTGATACCGATGCGCGAGCCGGTGTAAGCGGAATCAACTTTCATTTGTTTGGTGGTGCCATCATTTTTGTACAAGCCAGCGACGTTCACTTGGCCATACAAAGTAATGTTGTCATCAGCAAAAGACGATACGGAAAGTGCGCCCAGAACGGCTACAGCAATCACGGTATTACGCATGGTTTGATTCTCCATTTTCGATTTCATTCGGGAGCCTTGTCCGAGACCCAGGCGGGCGCAGTCTGTAGCCGGAGGTCCCTATCGTGCAATACCGAAAACCCTTATATTCGAGTTTGATTAGCCGTGTATTTGCCTTTTTACAACACTTCTGAGCGATAAAAATAAAAAACGGATGCGCATGGCATCCGTTAGTTGTGCAGCTTCTGACTAGTACTACCGCCTACTGATGTTACATCAGCAGGCAATGACCTAGCTTCAGATAGAAGCTCTAGAGCTAGGTTCTTAGTAGTTGTGGCGTATAGCGATACCAAACACGCGTGGATCCTTGCCTGCAGCTGGCGCGAACTTGTTGTCGCCGGTTTCAAACTTGGCAACCCCTGCATTCTCGTTCTTGATTTGCGCCAGATAGCCATACAACGTACTGCGCTTGCTCATCGCGTAGTCAACCTCGAGCGCCATGAAATCCGCGCCATCCTTGGCGTTGCTGGAAGTTTCCTTAGTCGTGGCGACGGATGCTTTCAACGTAATTGCGTCCATCTTGTAGGCACCGGCCAGCATGAAGGCGTCAGTCTTTTTCCCGGCATCATTGTCAATTTTGCTATATGCGCCGCCGAAAGTGATGTCCCCCAACTTCATGCCGGCAATGACCTTGATGGCATTAAAGTCTTTGCCCAGAGCGACAGCATCTTCCTTTGCATAGTAGGCGGCACCAACGTTCCACATACCAGCATCGTATTCTCCGGAGAATGAATATTCCTGCTTGTTGGTACCACCCTTGACCTTGGCCTCATCAGGTGCGTAAGACGCGCGGAGCAAGAAGCCGCTCATGTTTGGGCTGTGATATTGAATAACGTTTTTCTGGCGAACATGGGCGTTGGTACCCGACACTGGGAAAGTCGCCTTGCCATGGATAAATTGCTCCATTGCATCGCCTTGGTTCCACAGCAGGCTGACGTTTCTATCCAGTGATTTGAATGGAGAGTCGTAATTTCCCATCAATACGGTACCAAAGCCTCCCTTCAGGCCAATGTAGCTGTTACGCGTTGCAAAGTTAGCTGCGGTAGCTTCGTCTGGTGAGACAAGGGTTTCGATTTGCCAAACGGTTTTCAGACCGTTATTGAGGTCTTCTTCCCCTTTGAAGCCAATACGCGATGCAAAGTTTTGCACGACCATACGGTTGGTGGTGGCGTCATCATTCGATTCCACACCCATATCAAGGCGGCCGTATAAGTTGACGGTGCTATCGTCAGCAAAGACAGGGGCGGCAAGTGCACCGAATACGGCGAGGGTGATCAATTGCTTTTGCATCTTGGATTGACTCCGTTGGTTATTATCGAATCGCTGCAATGGTTCGTGACCCGTCCAATTATGGGCAGCAATAATGGGATTTATACGAATACAGCGTGACAAATCGATTACAAAACCCACATATGTAGTCCAAGAGCAACACTCCGGCGATAAAAGACTGGTATATAAACATCACTTTCCAGAAGTTATGATTGGGAATTAATTAATAAATTGATTAATAAGGTATGTAGGTATATGTGGTAACGGTTGATGACTGATATCAGTTTTGTCCGTTGGTAATACCTGTAACTGTCTCGGTTCATTGCTGACAGGCCTCGCTAAAATCTTGATATGCCTATCGCAGGTTAATTGAGCTGAATACCCAATCTATGTCTTCCAGTCGTACCGAAACTTCCCGCACCGGTTTTGTTCTGTTATTGGCCGGTCTGGCTATGTTTGGACCATTTTCAATCGATACCTTTTTCCCCGTATTTCCGCAGATGGAGCGGGCATTTGGTATTGGCCCCATAGAGATGCAACAGACAATCAGCGTATATCTGTTGGCCTATGCCTTGATGTCTTTATTGCATGGCCCGCTGTCTGACGCGCTTGGTAGACGCATGGTGGTGTTGGCCGGTGTCGGAATATTCACGCTGGTGTCGATCGGTTGTGCGTTCTCTAGTTCGTTGTGGGAACTTTTGATCTACCGCGCTTTACAAGGTGCTTCTGCTGGTTCGGGCATTATTGTTGGCAGGGCGATTGTGAGAGACCGCTTCCATGGCCCGGAAGCGCAGCGGGTGATGTCTCGCATTTCCATGGTGTTTGGAGTGGCGCCGGCGATCGCACCGATGATTGGCGGATTGATTGGCAGCCGCTGGGGGTGGGAGTCCACTTTCGGATTTCTGGCTGTGTTTGCGTTGGTACTGCTGGTAACTTGTTGGCGTTGGCTGTCCGAAACCCATCCGGTTCAAGCGCGTTCACCACTCGATCCTGTGCCATTGTTCGGGCGTTATATCGACATGCTGAAGGATCGTCGTTTTACCTGGTTATGCTGGTCGGGCGCGCTTAATTTCTCAGCCTTATTCATCTATATATCGTCAGCCCCCGCATTTGTGTTGACGCACCTTCGCTTAGGCGCAACAGAGTTTGGCTATTTCTTTGTCCCAGTCATCACTGGCATGATGACGGGATCCTATCTTTCCGGTTGGCGGGCAGGACGACATAGCCCGGCATCGAATATCCGGCTGGCTTATTTCGTGATGCTGGTGGCGGGGGGGGTGAACCTTGCCTACTTTCTGGCTGCCCCCCATATACATTGGTATTGGGCAATGGCCCCTATCATGGCGACGGGGGCTGGTATTTCCTTGGCGTTTCCTACGCTCACCATACTGGTGCTCGACCTTTATCCGAATGAGCGGGGTACTGCTTCCTCACTGCAGTCTTTTGTACAACTGATGACCAGTGCCTTGGTTGCGGGCGTACTTTCCCCCATGCTGGCTTCACGTCCCTGGACTTTGGCATCAGGGTCGGTTGCAGCTACCGTGTTGGGACTGCTGTCGTGGCATAAAGCGCAAAAAGCAGGTGTGAATGCCGAACTGGTGACATGATTGGTGGTCTAGTTTGATGGCGTTTAACGATTGGAATGAAGATATGCTTGAGGAAGTCACCCGATATTTCAGTAAGAGAGAGGGGGCTTTAGAGTAGCTATCTATGACCAGCAGAAGGAAGCCCCTTAGTGCCTCAAGTGTTTGACCGAATCGAATCTGCCGTTGACGCTGTGCTGGCCCGTATTCCTGGTGATATCGTATTGGGTACGCCATTGGGGATCGGCAAGCCGAATCCCTTTTTGAATGCCTTGTATCAACGCATCAAAGCCAATCCGCAACGCAGGCTGAAGATTATTACTGCGTTGTCGTTACAGAAGCCGGTTGGTGGCAGCGATATTGAGCGGCGCTTTCTAGAGCCCTTTGTGGCGCGGGTATTTGGGGATTATCCCGATCTGGATTATGTGACGGACCTGCGCGCCGGGCGTTTGCCAGTCAATGTGGAAGTGCTGGAGTTCTTTCTCAAGACGGGTGACTACCTCGGTAATCAGCTTGCCCAACAGCACTATATCTCCACCAACTACACGTTTGTGGCACGTGATATGGCGCTGCATGGCGTGAATCTGATTGTCCAGGCTGTGGCGCAGCGTGAGTCGGAAAGTGGAATGAGCTGGTCGTTATCCAGTAATCCGGACCTGACCTGTGAGCTGGCCGAGCGCTTGGCCGCGATTGAGGGACATCAGCTGACAGCTGTCGGTGTGGTCAATGATGCCATGCCCTATATGAGTGGCGAGGCTGAGGTGAGGGCGGACTTTTTCGATTTTATCGTCACCGACCCAGCTGGCAGCCATGACCTGTTTGCGCCGCCTAATATGAAGGTCACCTTACAGGATTACGCAATTGGCCTGCATACCAGCAGCTTGGTTGCCGATGGCGGTACTTTGCAGATCGGTATTGGGGCATTGGGCGATGCGATCGCCCAGGCTTTGATTCTGCGTGATCGGCATAACAGTGATTACACAGATTTACTGAGTTCGATGTGTGGTGGTGAACTGACAGGACGTGAACTGGCTACTTTCCGACAGGGGCTGTATGGTTGTTCGGAAATGTTGGTCAACGGTCTGCTGGCTTTGTTAGAAGCAGGGATTCTGCGCCGTGAAGTGTATGCCGACGCCAGTCTGCAAGCGCTTGTGAATGCAGGCCTGGTAGGTGAGAGACCCACTATTGCCGGTTTGCTGGCGTTGTACGAAGCAGGCCGGATCGCGTCGCCATTGCGTGCTAGCGATTTGACATTCCTACAGTGCTTTGGCTTGATCAAACCTGAGGTGACACTTGAAACCGGGCAATTGTGTTTGGCGGGACGCCAATATGCGGCGGTGCTTGATGACCCAGCTGCATTGAAGGCAATCGAGCGGGATTTGCTGGGTGAGCATCTGCTTGGCGGGGTGGCCTTGCATGGTGGCTTTTTCCTTGGCCCTCGTGATTTCTACCAGCGGTTGCGTGATATGCCCGAGGCGCAGCGAGCCAAAATCGAGATGCACCGTATTGATTTCATCAACCAGTTGTACGGCCAGGAGACCTTGGCCGCGGCACAGCGGTGTAAAGCGCGTTTTATCAATACCGCCATGATGGTGACCTTGCTCGGCGCTGCGGTGTCGGATGGACTCGATAATGGCCAGGTGGTATCTGGTGTGGGTGGCCAGTACAACTTTGTTGCCATGAGCCATGCCTTGCCGGATGCCCGTTCGATTCTGATGTTGCGAGCAACACGCGAACATAAAGGCGAGCTGCATTCCAATATTGTCTGGAACTACGCCCACACCACCATCCCGCGCCATCTGCGCGATATTGTGGTGACCGAATATGGCGTGGCGGATTTACGGGGGCAATCCGATGCCGAGGTGGTCAAACGCCTGCTGGCGATTGCCGATAGCCGTTTCCAGAATGAGTTGATGTTGAAAGCGATGGTGAATGGCAAGCTGGAGGCAGATTATGTATTGCCAGAAAACCAGCGCCACAACCTGCCAGAAACATTGGCGGCCAAGCTGTCACCGTTTCAGGCTAAAGGCCTTCTGCCAGATTTCCCCTTTGGTACCGATTTCACCGACGATGAGCTGGCCATAATCGATGCTCTGCAGAAGATGCGCCAAGCCGTAGGCAGCCCGATGGAGTTACTGGGCATGGCGCTCAAGAGCCTGTTTGCTGATAAGGAAGCGCCAGAGGGATATCTGGAGCGGCTGGGTCTTGATGAGGCGCGCGACTTAAAGAGTTTGGTAATGCGGCGAATATTTGTTGGTAATCTATGAGATGTAAATGGGCTTAAAAAGCACAATTTCTTACATCAATTAATAAGCCCGATAAATTTCTTAGCCAACTTATTATGTAATGATGGATTGATTGGGTAGGTTGTGTTATTTAGCAGCCCCCTTCGTTCCAGGGTGAAACCAAAGCCGTTTATTTGCAAGGGGTGTTCCAGGAGGTAACTGTGGGTTAGTCAACTGTATTATTCTGCGCCGCCCGAGATTCGCAAGTTCGATTGCGGAACCATAATATTTTTGAAAAAGGGCGTCAAAGCTGCCGTCAGCTAACATCATATTCATACCAAGTTCAATTCGTGTAGCCAGCTTGGGGTTCTTTGGCGTTACAAAGAAATAAAAGGGGTAAGGGTAGTACAACAACAAGTCTTGCTCAACAGCGAGCTTGGATAACTCGGACCGCATGCTTTCATATTCAGGGAAGATTTCATTCACACCCCTAGAGTAAAAATCGATATAGGCTTTGTTGACCATCTTAAAAAGATCTTCATATGGGGCAATCGTGATAGGGAAACCGGCAGCTCGGTAAATTGGTATATCACCCCATCCTGGGCCAAGCCCAAATTTAAATTGTGTTAAATCTTTTACTGTGTGTACCTCAGACAGTTTATTTTGCTGATCAGACCGAATTAAGCCGATTCGGTAGCCAAGCAACCCCTTTTCCAGTGGTATACGGATGGGGATCAATTTCGTCTCCCGCTCTATCGAGCTAGCTCCCCAAACCACGTCGATGTTATTGCCAATTTCGGCCTCTGCAAAATAGCGAACCTCATTCATTTCCATGGTAGTTGGGTACATGGTATAGGCACCATATTTGGAAACGGTTCGGTCAAGCGCAGTTCGAAGCAATTCAACGTAAGCTGTATAACGTAGGGCATCTCCGGGGTACCGCACTTCGGTCATTTCTGCTGCCTGAATTATTGCACTTCCCATTACGGCCAATACTATCGCTATTACTTTGGCAAACATAAAAGCCCCCCGAGTTTGTGAGCAAGGAATGAGCAAACTGCTTATGTCAGTATAGGCATAACCGGCTCCACTCGTTTTTTAGCTTGGCGGACGCCTACGCTATTTTTGCCATCAAATGCTGCGCTACGCGACGTTGTACTTTATGAGCCTGTTTGGGCTGAAGTCAGAACAATCTGGCGATATGTCTAAGTAGCTATCTACAGGGCGTAGTGTTCGGGCCAACACGTACCTAAAAAGTACGTGGTGGCACTAAGCGGCACATACGCCCTGTTTCCGCTAGATAACTAAATAGGGGGCTTGTTATCACCAAATTCGGATACGTTTCGCGGGTGGGCGAAACATATTATCGGTGGCTTTGGTGCCAAATGCAGTGTGATAAGCGTCGGTATTGGTTACCGGTTGATTGGTACGGAAGACATCCGGTGCATGCGGGTCGCTGACGATGAGTTGTAGCAGCATTTCCTTACGCATTTTTTCACGCCAGGACGAGGCATAACCAATAAAGAAGCGTTGGTCACCCGTGTAACCGTCGATAACTGGTGCTTCCTGGTCATTCAACGACAGCTGGTAGGCCTTGTAAGCCACCTGCAAACCCGAAAGGTCGGCGATGTTCTCGCCCAATGTCAGCTTGCCGTTGACGTGCCGACCAGGCAGCGCTTCCAGGCTATTGAAGTCTTTCACCAAACGCTTGGTGAGCTTGTCGAAGGCGGCTTTGTCTGCCTTGGTCCACCACATACGCAAGTTACCATCACCATCGTAATGCGCGCCGCTGTTATCAAAGCCGTGGCTGATTTCGTGACCAATCGTGGCGCCGATATTGCCGTAGTTGACGGCATCGTCCACAGTCGGGTCGAAATAGGGCGGTTGCAGGTATGCGGCCGGGAAGACAATCTCGTTCATACCGGGGTTGTAATAGGCATTTACGGTTTGTGGCGTCATGCCCCATTCAGTACGGTCTACAGGCTGACCGAGCTTGTTCATCTGGTAGTGATGATGGAATGCCGCACCACGCTGCGCATTGCCCAAGGCATCCCCAGCCTTTACCTCCAGGCCGCTGTAATCGCGCCATTTATCCGGGTAGCCGACCTTCACCGCGTATTTGGATAGTTTCTCCTGAGCAGCCACTTTGGTGACTGGGCTCATCCAGCTGAGTTCGGCAATGCTTTTTTCGAATGCAGACAGCAGGTTTTTTACCAGCGTATCGATCTTAGCTTTGGTTTCAGGCGGGAAATACTTGGCGACATAGAGTTTACCTACCGCCATACCGAGATTACCTTCCACCATGGACACCCCCCGCTTCCAGCGAGGGCGCATCTCGGTGGCGCCGGTGAGCGTTTGCGCATGGAAGCGGTAGTGCGCTTCGACAAAGGCTTGGGGCAGTACCGGCGCAAAGCGGTCGAGCAGACGGGCTGTTTCATAATCTCGCCACACCGCGATGGGTTCACTGGCGAGCAGGCGGGCGACAGCCTTGGCATAATCGGGTTGCCCGAGGTTCACCGCTTCGACCTTTGGCACATCGGCATGGGTAAGCAACATCGACCAGTCGATGCCCGGTACCGTACGTGCCAGTTCGACCAGGCTGCGCTTGTTGTAGGTTTTTACCGGATCGTATTCGTCTTCTTTGGCCCATTGCGCATGGGCCAAACGGGTTTCAAAGGCAATGACGGCTTTTGCTTTGGTAGTGGCATCTTTGGCTTCACTACCGGCGAGCACAAACAGAGTTTGCAGATAGTCCTGATAAGCCGCGCGCGCTTTGCGCATGGTGGCATCGTCTTGCAGATAGTAGTCACGGCTAGGCATACCCAGGCCGTCCTGCCACACCTGCAACAGGTAGCGGCGGGAATCGCGACCGTCTACTTCCGTGTCCAGCATCAGCGGCATGTTCACGCCGAATACTTGCAGTGCACCCATCTCGCGTATCAGGTCGCTACGCATTGTTATGCCTGCCAGCCGGTCGAGCATGGGCTGAAGCGGTTTCAGGCCCAAAGATTCGATCGTGGCTTCATCCATGAAGCTTTGGTAGAAATTGGCAATCTGGCGGGCAGTGGGGTCAGTATCGGCGGATTGGGCAGCCTGCTCGACGATTTCGCGTACATGGCGCTCCGACTGATCGCGCAACTCGCCTGTGGCGCCCCAGCTGCTGCGATCGGCTGGTATTTCTACGGTTTTTTCCCAACCACCATTTACAGCTTGAAAGAGGTTGTCCTGAATGCGGACGCTTGTATCGAAGTGCTGAGGATAAATCCCCGATGCTGGGCCTGCGATGGCAGTCATCGACATAATGGCGAGCGCGACTTGGCGCAATGGCATGTAATGCTCCTCCTAATTTATTTACTGACCACAAAGTGCGTGTGATTGATGCAGCAAGGAGGGCGGATTCTAGGTGTAGCGGCTGGCCAAACTATTTCAGCATCGCAAATTTGTGTCGGACTGTTGCAGATATGCTCACCACTAAGAACCTGTTTACGACTTGTAGTGAGCAGTTGTCAGCAGGATGAAGCGCAGCGCAGAAACCGAAATGTACTTTTGTACATGAGGCTGCGAACTTATTGGTGCGAAAGCACCGTAGCAGTTCGGCGTCCCCTTGCGGGGGCTTCCAAGCAGCACATGAGCCCTGATTACAGCTGCGCAGCAATATCGTAGATAGGTTCTAAGCGTCTGCGTTTCAACAGACGCCTAGCTTGCAGTTCAAAGAAAGGAGCGGATGGATGAACTACTTGGCAACGTCTGTACGGCGCGTTGGCGAATAATAAACCGCTTTCTGTCCAGGACGGAGTGCTACGAGGCTGCTAGACGGAATGGCTGTGTCACTGTCCAACGTGAATTTCCGCGTCGTGAAGTTGGCGATAAGCCGCGTGCCGTCGGCGAATGTTGCTTCTTGTACTCGTTTATCCGGCGACAGCCACCGAAAACCAACCAGTGCTTGCGTGGCCAATTTCTCATGTAACGGGCGGAAGAAACGTTCCTGCTCTTTAAGGTATGGCAGGCGTTGTGCCAGCGTATCGACGTTCAGGTGCAGTAATGGCGGCACATTGTAAAGCTGTTGCAGCAGCTCACGTTCGACAGTCACCTCAGGGAATTTCAGGTTGTCGTTGCCCCAATGGTGTGTGGTGATGACTGAGTCGTGAAAGACCGCTTGATAGAGCGGCAGGCGATTCGCAGGATTGAACAGCACGCTGCGGTACGGGGCTTTGAGCGGCACCGGTTTGAAGAAGATGGTGGGCTGTTCGTGCGGATAGTAACCCCCTAGGAAATAGGGCGATTTCTTATCCTTATACATGGCGGGGTCACCCCAGCCGAACACGGATGTCTGCATGCCATGTGCAAATGCAATGCCGCGTACGGTGGTGGCATTGCCGCCCTCTGATCCTAACGGCATCTTCATTTGCTGGCTTACCACGCGCTGGCTTGCCACATAGCCCTCTGCCACCGCAGCCTCGTCATGCTTGCGTGTAGGGGCAAAGTCGTCAAACACCATGCCCGCAGCATAGGCATCAAGAAACCAGCTATTAAAGTTTGTTGCTTTCTTTATTGCTGTAATCCGTTCGGTAAGCAGGGGTCGCACACACTCCGGATTGGTGTAATGCCCACTTTTCTGAAAACCTGCCCTGGGTTGACCATCGGCTTTGATAATCGCGCAGCGTTTGTAGACATCTGCGCCTAGATGGGCGGTGTTCCAGCTTGGGTCTTTGGTCAACGGCAATGCGGTTTCGTATGAGTCGTAAGGGCCGATCAGGTAACCTGCGTCAACAGCAGTCTTGATGGCTTCCGGGTGCCACAGACCGCCTTCCCACGTATCAAGTCCAATCCACAGGCGCGATAGCCCCGCCTTTTGGATGCTGGCGAAGGTGCGTTGCGATACGCCACTGCCCCAGCTCGCAGGATCTTTACCCAGAAAAGTGCCAAACTCCTGTGCGACCTGTTCACGTATATCGGCGTAGGCCGGGGTGATAGCAGCGACCTTCATCTCATCTTTCTGCCAACGTTGCCGTGCCAATGCCAGCAGTCCCAGATTCATTTCCTCCAGTAGCACCCGTTTTTGGTAGCGATCCGGCTGCTTGGGCCAGTCGGCCACTAGCGTCTTTACTTCCTGGCTTAAATTGGGGAGTAGAGCTTTGGCCAAAGGGCTATTGCTTTTCAGCTGGTTTGCGAGGCCAGTCCAATCAGTCACATCGCTTGCCGAGAGTAGGCCGGCACCCCAAAGGTAGACATGGCTGGCACCGAGCAATTTGCGGGTATCCGGTTGTGTTGCCAGTTTATCGGCCATGGGTTCAAACCGACCTTCTGTTTTTAACCATTCGCGGTAACGTTTGGCTCCCGCCAATACATCGGCCTTGCCCAGGTGAAGCAGAGCCTGCATGGGTTGCTTGACTGCCAAAGGCGAAAATTTGTGCGATACGCTGAGTGCAATGCCTTCTTTGCCATCGGGGCTGAAAACTAATCGATTGTGGAAGGGGTTGATGAGTAGCCAATTCAAGGTATGGCTACCCTGATCAAGCCCCCATAACGGCAGGCTCAATTGTTCGCTGCTGTCGAGTTCGCTGACATTGTTCAAAAGATATTGTCGCCACTCACCGTTGGCATGCGCTGCATAAATACCTTCACTGATCGGGAGCATCATCCCCTCGCCGATTGCACTGTCGGGTTGCTTCAACCAGGTCAGCTCACCGGCTTTTTGCGCAGTGGCGGTTACTTTGAGGTCGGTATCGTCGAGCTCCAGCGTCCAGGCGTGTTGTGGCCACTTCCAGCTGGCGCGTTGTTTTGTCTGTGTTAGCGCGGTGACGGGCTGCGTTGTAACGCCTTGATTGATTAGGCGTGCTTTTTCGCCTTTGGCAGTTACTTTCATTGTCAGGGTGGCGGGGTCGACGCTGACCTGCCATTGGTTATTTTCCAGTACAACCTCGGCGTGGAGGGTACCCATGAGCAAGAGGCTTACCCACGCAACTCGTTTCAACTTGAACATCTGGTGCATTCTTTTAACTCTATTCGGGAATTAGAACCTTGGTATTGACCCGGAGCCAACGGGTTGGTGCCCAAGGTATTTCCCTGTCATTTTGAGTACCAGATATGTGGTATGGGTCAAGAACCTGTTTACGATCTTGTTGTACAGCCATGATCAGGGTTTATGTGCTGCGCGAAAGCCTCATGTACAAAAAGTAGATTCCGATTTCTGCGCTGCGTTTTACCTGGCTGACGGCTGCTCGTGGTGGGTCGTAAACAAGTTCTGAGAACCTATTCAAAGTCTCGCGAGCTGGAGCGAAACAAGGTGAACACAACCAAGAGAGTGGAGTGTGCTTATTGTGAATGAGCATTCCGAGAATGTTTCACCGCCGTATAGCTGACGCACAATAGACTAAAGGCAGATTCTAAGCGAGGGAGACACTCTCAGCCTTTGTATGGCATCCAGGTAATATTAATTGGATTTGCGAGCTCTATTTACCCGCCAGGCAATTCAAACCGTACGCCCTTCGCGAGAGGGAGGGTGTCGCCATAGTTGATCGTATGGGTTGCGCGGCGCATATAGTTCTTCCAGGCGTCCGAACCCGACTCCCGCCCGCCTCCGCTGTCTTTTTCACCGCCAAATGCACCACCGATTTCCGCACCGCTGGTACCGATGTTGACATTGACAATGCCGCAATCTGACCCGGCCGGGCCGAAGAACAGCTCAGCTTCACGCAGGCTGTCGGTGAAGATGGCGGAGCTCAGCCCCTGGCTGACTTCGTTATTGAGGTCGATGGCGTCGGTCAACTCCGCGTAGGGCATTACATACAGAATCGGTGCAAAGGTTTCTTCGCAGACGATAGGTAGATTGCCCGGCACGCTGACGAGTGCCGGTCGCACATAATAACCACCCTCCGGTACGCCGGTTTCAATGCGATGTCCGCCCGTGACGCAACGACCGCCCTGCTGTTCCGCTGCCTGTAGGGCTTGCTGCATCGTCCAGTAGTTATCGGCATTGATCAGTGGGCCCATCAGTACACCATCTTCGCGCGGGTCGCCTATGGGCAGACCGTCGAGCGCTTTGGCGATCCGATCGGTAAGCGTATCGATAATGCTTTCATGCACAATCAGCCGGCGCAGGGTCGTGCACCGTTGGCCGGTGGTGCCGGCTGCGGCGAAGATGATGGCGTGAAGCGCCAGATCGAAGTTGGCGCTGGGTGTAACGATCAGTGCATTGTTACCACCCAGCTCAAGTAGCGACCGCCCTAATCGATGGGCGACTGTTTGGGCAACTGCACGTCCCATATGCGTTGAGCCGGTTGCCGATACCATGGGCAACAAAGGGTTGGCCGCCATCCACTCCGCGGCTTCTCGCTCACCCAATACTAGCTGGCAGATATGGGCGGGCACGACGTCGTTCATTTCATCTACGGTATCTTCAACCAGCCTCTGTACGGCAATCGCGCACAAAGGGGTTCTTTCGCTGGGCTTCCATACGACTGCGTCACCGCACACAAGCGCCAGCATGGTATTCCAGGCCCATACCGACAATGGGAAGTCGAAAGCCGTAATCACACCAATCGCGCCAAGGGGGTGCCATTGTTCCATCATGCGGTGGTGGGGGCGTTCGCTGGCCATGGTCAAGCCATGGAGCTGGCGTGACAAGCCAACGGCGAAGTCACAGATATCGATGCATTCCTGTACTTCGCCTTCCGCCTCGGAGGTCACCTTGCCGACTTCCAGCGTAATCAGCTGGGCGATAGCGGATTTGCGTTGGCGGAGGTTATTGCCGATACGACGTATCAACTCACCACGTAATGGCGCGGGAATGGAACGCCATTTCAAAAAAGCGCCGTGCGCGGCTTCAATGGCGTGTTTGACCACGCCTTCTGTGGCCGGTGTGAATTGGCCCAGCGGGGCAGCATCGATTGGTGACAGCATGCTACGTGGAGGCGCATCAGCATAGTGAGCGGCACCCGCTACTAAGGCAGACGGCCACTGCGGTTCGGCAGCCAAGTCGGACAGATGCAGGTCGGCGATCAGGTCTGGCGGCAGGGGCATGCTGATTCCTTATTAGCAATCGATGCGGTGAACGGGCACCGCAAAACGAAGCTGTCACGGTCTTACTGGGACCGAAGATCACTACAGGTGGTCCGCAGCATTCAAATACTCCATCTGTGTTCCGGCTTCAACGTGGTGCTTTACCTCGCAGACAGCAACTGACGACAGGACGGAAACAAATTCCAAGGGTCTGTTGCGAGCATAGTCTCTCGGCCACGGCTTCTCCAGGACGTGTTGAGTCTGATGGTCTCTTTAAGATTGGATTAAGACTGCAGGCATCTAATTTCAAGCTGTTTATCCGACTTACGAGGAGCGCAGCATGAAAGTCATTTACCCACTGATCGCTTGCATCGTTGCGGCTAGTGCGCTGGCGTCCCCTGAGTGCACCAAGGAGCCCAAATCTAAATGGATGTCGGATACCAAGCTGCAACAAAAACTCAAGGCTGAGGGTTATCTGGTCAAGAAGTTCAAGACCGCAGGTAATTGCTACGAAATCTACGGCCAAGACAAGGCAGGCAGGAAGGTGGAGATCTACTTCAACCCGGTAACGGGGGAGGTGGTGAAGACCAAGTCGGCAACATGATCACAAAGTGTTTCTATCAAATCATTTATTTCAATAACTCAATTGGCTATTCATCTTGCAGCGAGATCAGAGGAATGAACTAAAGAGCATATGAATCTACTAATTCAATCCCAATGCAGAGGTGTGCGGGATTATCGGTCCCGAGCGTTGAATAGCTTGTGGGCAGCGATAGCCCTGGATCTGCATGTTAAATAGAGGGTTAAAATGGGTGCTGCAGTTAGTCGACGTGAATGGATTGGTATGGCGCTGGTCGCCACATTATTGCTATTGGTCTTCGAATTGACGCCACTGGACTTATGGTTTGCAGACCCTTACTACCGAGCTGGGCGTTTCATCGGCGCTGGTAATTGGTGGTTGGAGGTATTCAGTCACCGTTGGGTAAAGTCATTTGTGGTCTTGGTTGCACTAATAGTATGGATACGCTTGGGCATGAGTTGGATGCACACGCGCTGGTCATTGGACAGGCGTCGATGGTTGGCGGTAGGGGTGGCAATGCTATTGGCCCCGTTAGCGGTATCAATCTTAAAACATACGACTGGGAAGCATTGTCCTTGGGATATGAGTCGTTATGGCGGGGTATTACCCTACACGGCCTTGCTGGAAAGTCCACCAGCAGGCGCACCCAGAGGCCAGTGTTTCCCCGCTGGGCATGCCAGTACAGGATTCGCGTTGTTTGCCTTTGTGTTGTTTTGGCGCGGGCGGGATCAGCGCCGGGCATGGCTGGTTTGGTCTTTGGCCTTTTGTATGGGTATGGTGTTAGGTTGGGGCCAGCAGCTGCGTGGCGCGCATTTTCTGTCTCATACCTTGTGGTCTGCCTGGCTGTGTTGGGCAATTTGTCTGGGTGCATTCTCTGTCATTCAACCCGCTAAACCGGTAAGTAGGTCGATAGAGGGGATGGCTTCCAACCCGGTGTGAGAACCTTGTTCACGATTTTGCTGCGCAGCCGTGATAGGACTCATGTTCCCCGATTTACCAACTGGTTTCTGCGCTGCGCTTCATTCTGCTGACGATCGCTCGTGACAGATCGTGGTTAGAGCCGCTAACAAAACCCTTCTGGCGTTGTTGCGCAAGCTTGCCGTACCTACACTGCCTACGCTTGCGCGCCTGGCCAGAATCGCATCGCTGGGTTTTGTTAGCGACTCTTAGTACCCATGTATTTGCTTCGTGGCGCAGGTATGCGGTTATTGCCTGTTGTTCTAATCCAGCTTACTTTTCCGGTATGCGCATACTCCTTGTTGAAGATGATTGTCTCCTTGGTGATGGATTGAGGCTGGGCTTGGCCCAGGCGGGTTTCACCGTGGATTGGGTAAAAGATGGCGTGGCAGCAGATGCCGCGCTGGCCGCCAACGATTTCGCAGCAGTGGTGCTGGATTGGAATCTGCCGCGCCAAGATGGCCTTGCCTTATTGAAAAAGGTAAGGGGCCGACGTGATGACACACCGGTATTGATGCTGACAGCAAGAGACGCATTGGATGACCGTGTTGCTGGATTGGATGCCGGAGCGGATGACTTCCTCATCAAGCCGATTGCCATTGCTGAGCTGGCGGCTCGCTTGCGGGCGCTGACCCGTCGCGCTGCGGGGCGTGGCGAGCCGCTGTTCCGTCATGCAGATCTGACGCTCGACCCTGCTCGGCGCTCTGTGCAGTTGGCGGGTAGGCCGTTGGACCTGTCGGTTCGTGAGTTCGACCTTCTGGCCTTATTGATTGCCCAGCCGGGTCGCCCATTGTCGCGCGAGCAGATAGAGAATGCGCTGTATGGCTGGGGCGAAGAGGTGGAGAGCAACGCGATTGAGGTGCATGTCCACCACTTGCGCAAGAAACTCGGGACAGACTGGATCAAGACCCTGCGTGGTGTGGGGTATGTGCTCAAGCCTGAGAACGTTGCGTGATCACTCGTTCGCTGCGGTATCGGTTGATTGTGTTACTGCTTGGGGTGCTGGCGCCTACCTCTCTCTTACTGGCATTGGTGGCTTATCAACGTAGTGTGCGTGAGGTCGATACCCTGTTCGATCATCAGCTGGAACAGGTTGCCGCCACGCTTTTCCTGCTCGATTTGTCCCAGCTTCAAATTGCCATGGATGCGCCGGGCTTTCAGCATTTTGATGATGATGATGCCTTTGTCGCCCAGCTCTGGTCGGCTGATGGCACCGTGTTGATGCGTAATGAATTTGCGCCGCAGATACCGTTCAATCCGCATCCCCCACGTAAGCAGACTATAGAGATAGACCGCGAGAACTGGCGGGTATTCCGTGTGCAGGAGCCGGTCAGCGGTCGTTGGCTCGGGGTGGCACGCCCATTGCACGAGCGAGATACCCTGGTGGCTAACTTGGCGGCAGGTCTGGTTCTACCCTGGTTGATGTCGCTGTTGCTATCAGTTGGTCTGATCTGGTGGGCGGTTGGGAGAGGTCTTGCACCTCTGACGGAATTATCCCAACAGATTGCTGGCCGCCGGCCCGATGATCTGGCTCCCGTGTCGGTCGATGCGACACCATTGGAAGCATCTGCCTTGGTGAGCGAAATCAACTTGTTGTTGACCCGGGTAAAAGGGGCGTTGGAGAACGAACGCCGGTTCACTGCCGATGCCGCGCATGAATTGCGTACACCATTGGCGGCGATCCGCGCACAGGTCGAGGTGGCGGCAGCCGAATCTGATGCCGAAGTCAGGAAGCACGCGTTGCAGCAAGCGGAGAAGGGCGTGGCAAGAGCAACCCGACTGACCGAGCAGTTGCTGACCTTGGCCAGGTTGGATCACCTGGATGCAGTGCCCGACACGGGGTTGTGCGATCTTGTCATTCTGGCACGCGAGGAGCTGATGGAATTTGCCGCCAGAGCCATGGCCGCAGGGGTGGATATCGCACTTGAAGGCGAAGGTGGGCGGGTTCGTGGCTCTGCTGAGCTGCTACGTTTGGCGCTGCGTAATCTGATCGACAATGCGCTTACCCACACACCTGCCGGTGGTTGTGTGACGGTGAGTGTAATGCAGGATGCGGCTGGTGTATGTCTGACTGTTCAGGATAGCGGAGAGGGGTTGCCGGCAGTAGAACTGGGGCGCTTAGGAGAGCGCTTTTTCCGTGCGGGCAGTCGTCGACCGGGCAGTGGATTGGGCTTGTCGATAGTCCGGCGGATTGTCGTTTTGCATGGTGGCAGTCTGGGCTTCCACAGCCAGTCTGGGCTTTCTGCACAATTGCGCTTTCCTCCACAACTTTAACTGCACAAGCTTGTGAGTCCGGTGTGGACAAGCTGTCTAAGTTGCAGTGGTACAAGAGAAAAAGCGGATTGCCTAAAATTTGAGCGTATGCGGCTGGTTGATCTGAATTCGAGGGAAAGCAGCGTAAATCTGCGTAGATACTGGAATTGCCTGCAGTTGCACACAACTTGGCATGGACAAGCGTGTGGGCGGCATGTGGGTAACTTCATCAAGTATTTGAACGGGTGGGACTTTCTCGTAGAGCCTGTTTTTTAAGCAATCACGAAAAAGACAGGATTCAGCCCGCCGAATGTCTAAGATTGTGAACATGTTCTACATGAAAGCGGTGCTGGCAGGCGCTTTTTTCACAGGTGAAGGCGAACAAGGTTGTGGGCGGGCTGTGGGCAAGTGCGATAAGTCGATGAAACGACGACATTTTTACGCAGTGCTGTATTTTTAAGCAGGCAGGGATTGGTTCACAGTGGCGCTTGCGGATGTCATCATCGCGGGAGTTCATTCTTTGTGGCTTACATGACCGGCGATTTGATCGAGTTTATTAAGAGCATTCTGCTGGTGTTCACCACGTTGCTTCCCATTGTTAATCCGCTAGGCGGCGCACCAATCTTCCTTTCCTACACCTATGGCAGTAACGACCTGGAACGCAAGCTTATTGCCAAACGGATCGCGATCAACAGCTTCTTCATGCTATTGGGTGCGATGTTTATCGGTACCTATGTGCTGAAATTCTTCGGTATTTCTCTTGCTGTCGTCAAAGTGGGCGGCGGACTGGTGGTCGCCGCAGCGGGTTGGCGGCTCTTGAACGCTGAAGAAACCAGTCACGAACCGGCTGGTGATAAACCGGTCGATGGTGCACTGATGCGACGTGCTTTCTTTCCATTGACCTTCCCTTTCACCATCGGGCCGGGTTCTGTTTCGATTGCTATTACGCTGGGTGCTTCGTTGCGTTCACGTGGCGGTATCGATGTGCTGAATCTGGGAGGGGGCGTGATCGGTATATTCCTGCTTTGCGCTGTGGTTTTCTACAGCTACCGATTCGCCAATCGGCTTCTTGCCAGATTAGGGGAAACGGGGATCACCGTATTCTTGCGTCTTTCAGCGTTTATCCTACTTTGCATAGGTGTGCAAATTCTTTGGAATGGTGCTGCAGAATTGTTGCGTAGTGTGGTCAGTGGTGTCTGATTCGCCCACAATTTGTTTGGAAAAGCCTGTGAGTGGCTTGTGGATAAGCCATGCAAGCGATTGAACCGGCAGGTGCCATCTTAGCTTGCCTTAAAATCGGGCAAAGGATACCACTGGGCCTGTTTATGCGGCTGTGTCGACTTCCTTATGCTTGTTCTGCCCATATTTGCAGTCTGCCGGTTACACTACTAGCTTCGTCATCACTTGTCCTTACATAATGGAGATTGCCCTTTTACTCGGATTGATTCTGCTCAATGGTCTGTTTGCCATGTCCGAGATTGCCCTTGTGGCTGCACGCCGCGCCCGTCTGCAAGTCCTTGCCGAATCTGGAGATACCGGCGCCCGTGCTGCCATCCAGCTCGGTGAGAATCCCACCCGATTCCTCTCTACGGTTCAAATCGGTATCACTTCTATCGGTGTATTGAACGGTATCGTCGGTGAATCAGCCCTGGCCGGACCATTTTCTGTCTGGCTCGTCGGGATGGGTATGAAAGCCGAAGCAGCCAGCCTGTTCGCACTGGTGCTGGTGGTGGTCTGTATTACCTATGTCTCGATCGTTGTGGGTGAGCTGGTGCCCAAGCGTATTGGCCAGCTTTATCCCGAACCTATCGCCCGGTTGGTTGCGCGCCCCATGCAGTGGTTAGCCGCATTGACCAAGCCTTTTGTGCGGATGTTGACGACCTCGACGGAGCTGGCCTTGCGTGCTCTGAGTGTGCGCACCGATCAGGCCAATACCGTAACGCAGGAGGAAATTCACGCGTTGCTGGCTGAAGGGTCTGAATCCGGTGCTATCGAGCAACACGAGCACGAGATGGTCCGTAATGTGTTTCGTCTGGATGATCGCCAGATCGGTTCTTTGATGACACCGCGCTCGGATATCGTCTTCCTGGATATCGAGGATGAGCACAAGGTTAATCTGGAAAAGATCGCTGAGACTGACCATTCGCGCTACCCGGTGTGCAAGGGCGGGCTTGATGAAGTGATCGGCATTGCTACCGCCAAACAGATGCTGGGCCAGACACTGCGAGGTGGGCGTGCGGAATTTTCCAATCAGCTGCAGCAGGTCGCCTATGTGCCGGAAACTTTGACCGGTATGGAGTTGTTGGAGAATTTCCGTTCGACAGCCGTGCAGATGGCGCTTGTGATCGATGAGTACGGTGAAATCCAGGGCCTTGTCACTTTGCAGGACTTGCTGGAAGCAATCACCGGTGAATTTAAGTCGCATGACAGCAAAGATGCCTGGGCGGTTCAGCGTGATGATGGCAGCTGGCTGCTCGATGGCTTGATTCCTACACCCGAGTTGAAGGACCGCTTGGCTTTACGCGATGTACCCGAGGAAGATAAAGGCCGTTACCACACCCTTGCTGGTATGTTGATGCTATTGCTGGGCCGTTTGCCGCAAACAGCGGACAAGATCGATTGGGGCGGCTGGATTTTCGAAGTGATGGATATGGACGGTAAGCGCATCGACAAGGTATTGGCTACCCGGGACCCGAGTGCGGATACCAGCGATGAAGTCGAGGCTGGCAGAGATTGATGTCGCACCCGGCTGAACCGATAGCGCTGTTATTCGGCCAGCCGGTTACCGAGCTGCCGAACGATCTGTACATCCCCCCCGATGCCTTGCGGGTGATGTTGGAGCGTTTCGAAGGCCCGCTTGATCTGTTGTTGTATCTGATACGAAAGCAGAACCTCGATATTCTCGACATACCCATGGCGCGGGTGACTGCGCAATACATGGAGTATGTTGATGCAATGCGCGTCCAGCAGTTGGAGCTCGCATCCGAGTATTTGCTGATGGCGGCCATGCTGATCGAAATCAAGTCACGCATGCTGCTGCCGCGTCAGACCATTGCCGAAGGTGAAGAGCATGATCCTCGGGCGGAGCTCGTTCGCCGCTTGCTCGAATACGAGCAGATGAAGCTTGCAGCCTATGAGATCGACCAATTACCGCAGGCTGGACGTGACTTTCTCTGGGCTGCGGTCTGGTTCGATCGCGAAATGGTGGTGCGTCTGCCCGATGTGATGCCAGTAGACCTAAAGCACGCCTGGATGTCATTGCTGGCTCGAGCGAAGAATACGCGAAACCATACGGTACGGCCGGATGAACTCAGTGTGCGTGAGCAGATGAGTACAATTCTCAAACTGTTGTCCAGTGGGCGTTACCTTGAATTTGCCGAGTTGTTCGACACGAGTCGTGGGGTGCCCCTGTTGGTGGTTAGTTTCATTGCAGTACTGGAACTCACCAAGGAGGGGTTGATTGCAGTGACGCAGGCGGAACCCTATCACCCCATCTATGTTTGCCTGGCAGGTGTCGATGCGATGCAGCCATCTCATGACATAAAGTCTGTTGAGTAAAGTAGTCATGCAATCCACCGTACATGACCGTCAGCATATCCAGATCGTGATCGAAACCGCATTGCTGGTGGCGACAGAACCACTGGGATTGCACGATCTGAAAAAACTCTTTGCAGAAGAGCTGCGTGCGGATTTGCTGAACGAGGTATTGGAAGCGATTCAGCAAGCATGGCGGGGGCGGGGGGTGGAGCTCGTCAAATTGTCGAGCGGCTGGCGTTTTCGGGCAAGGCTGGAATTTCAGCCTTATCTGGACCGCCTGAATCCGGAAAAACCGCCCCGTTACTCGCGCGCTGTGATGGAGACTTTGGCGATTATTGCCTATAAGGGGCCATTGACTCGCGGTGAGATCGAAGAGATCCGCGGTGTGACGGTGTCGACTCAGATAGTGAAGACGTTGGAAGAGCGTAACTGGATCGAGATCGTAGGATACCGCGAGACGCCGGGTCGACCTGGGCTGTACGCAACGACAAAGGCATTCCTTGACGATATGGGGCTCAAGAGCCGTACCGAACTGCCTGCATTGGCTGAACTTGGCCAATTGGTTGTACCCGAGGCGGAGCCCGCCCAATAGTTCGCCTATGCTGGTGTTTGACAGCCTGTCTGCTAGGCTGAAGACACAAAAAAATCTGGGCCTGGATGGGTATCTGTAGGCGGCCGGCGCAATGGCGGGCGTGTGATGGACAGCGAGACGATATATACCCTGATTCATGAACGAGGCCAAAGTTGGCTTGCGCAAGCCGATGATGGCCATTTGGCGTTGCTTCTGCCAGATCCTGGTCTGCCTGAGGCGCCTGTTCCGTTTGAAGCAGGCCATGCAGTACTATCCCCGCTCGAAGGCAATGCGGACATAGATAGTGTCCGGTGGTTGGCGTATCGCTGGGGCGAAGGGCAAAGTCTGGCGGAACGGCTGGCGCTTGCACCATTGGGTTGTATTGAAGCGGTTCAGATGGTCGCCCGTTTGCTGGAGGGGGTGGTACATGCGGGCCTGTTGGGTTATGTCATGAATCCACCTCGTGTTGAGTATGTCCTGCTGAAAACCGATGGCGAATTGCAATTGGCAGGGGTATTGCCAAAAGGAGCACCGGTCGAACCGGTGATGCCCGGTGTTGCGACGCTGCTTTTCCATGCGCTGAGCGGGCAGCCGCCAATCTGTGATGAACAAGGTTGTTTCCCCTTGTTGTCCACCTTGTTACCCGATGTTGATCCACGCCTGGAGGCTATCGTCGCAAGCGTGTCGGCAAATCCTGCGTATCCGGCGTTTCGATCTCCATTGGATTTGCGTACAGCCTTGTTGGCGTATCTGGACAGCCTTGGTGAGTCGAAGGATGCTGCTGATGAGGAAAGTATGGGTCCGTTGCCCCAACTTCTTCGTCGTATGGAAAACACCGATGATTTCCCTGCACTGTCGCGTGCTGTGGGTGCAATCAATCGCATTGCCGAAGCCGATACAGAAAAGCTACAGGCACTTTCCAGCGTGATCCTGCGGGATTTTTCATTAACCAATAAGGTATTGCGCCTAGCCAACTCTGCCAGCCATAGCCAATTCAGTGGTGGGGCAAGTACGATTTCCCGTGCAGTCATGGTGTTGGGTTTTGATACAGTGAAGTCGCTGGCATTGGCGCTGGTATTGATCGAACATCTGAATAACTGCGAGCAGGCTGGGGCATTGCGAGAGGAAGTAGCGCGGGCATTCTTCGCCAGCCTGATTTCCCGCAAGTTGGCGGAAAAGTGTGGTTACCGTGATCTGGAGGAGGCCCGTGTTGCAGGCATGTTCCACTTACTGGGAAAGATGCTGACGGTCTTCTATTTCCACGAGGAGTCGCAGGAAATAGATCGACTGATTGCCAAGGGGGAACGTGAGGAAGTCGCCACGCAACGACAGATTGGCATGACTTACGCTGAGCTTGGCATGGGTGTAGCCCGATCCTGGAATCTGCCCGATAAATTGATTAGCAGTTTAGCCTCCGAAAGCGGAAAAGCCCGCGCCCCGCGCCAGGATAGCGACTGGTTGCGGCTGTTTGCCAATGCAGGTGCCGGCTTGATGCAGGCTACGTTGGCCGATGATGAACCGACGCGGTTCAAAGGGTTTCTACGCGTGCGTGACCAATTTGGCGATGCATTGCGTGTGAGTGAGCGGGACCTTCGCGTTGCAGTCAATGATGCGGTCCAGGAGACCCTGCACGAGGCTGCCGTGTTTGGTCTGGATGCCCAGGCCGATGGTGCGTTGTTGCGTTTACGCCAGCTGGCGGGTTTGCCCGCACTGACTATCAGCCAGCCAGATGATGAAGAAGTAGCAGCAGATGCTGAGGCTGGGAAGGAAGCGGTGCCCGTCGCATCGCCTACAGATCTACCACCTTTACTTGATGCCATTAAAGCTGATGTCAAAGACAGGCCTTTGGTTATCGACGCCTTGGCGAACTGCATTCAGGAGGTGGCTGAGACCTTGATCGGGGAGTTCAAGCTGAATGATTTGCTGCGCATTATTCTGGAAACCCTCTATCGTAGTTTGGGGGCGCAGCGTGCATTGATTGCCACCCGTAGTGTGCAACGTAATGCGATTGTGGGTCGTTTCGGCTTTGGCGAGGATATCGATCAGTTCCTGCCAAAGTTCAGCCTGCCGCTTGACGATAGTGCGGATGTATTCCGTGTGACGCTGGCAAAGAATGCCGACATGTTGATTGAGGATATTGATAATCCGGGGATACAAAATCGAATTCCAGCTTGGTTCCGGCAGATAGGGCCGGGAAAGACCTTTTTGTTGATGCCGGTTGTGATTGACCGAAAGATCGTTGGGGTGTTTTATGCCGACAATCTCGAGGCGGGCAGTTTGATGTTGGGACCCAAGGAATTGTCCTTATGTAAGACTTTGCGTAATCAAGCGATTTTAGCGATTCGGCAGAAAACACCTGCTTAAATTGCGTCGCCGCAATAGCATTTTTGCTCTACTTTTCAAGTGGCTGTTAAATAACGAAAAATTAGTAATCAATCATTTTGTGCATTGCACAAAATCTGTTGACTCTAATTATGGTACTCCTCATAATGGGTTAATGCTGCGGTGCAAGATTTTTTAATCTGAACGCAGTTGCAACTACCCATGTCAAGCTAGGAGAAGACCATAATGTTTGCTACCACCGATTTCGCCGCACTCGGCCAAGCTCAAGTAGAAAAGTCGATCCGTTTGTCTAACATTGCCCTTGCCGGTGCTGAGCGTTTCTTTGCCCTGCAGCTCGATGTTGCCCGCGATCTGATCGCCGATAACACCACTACCGCCAAGGCATTCTCCGAAGTGAAAGATATGCAGGGCCTGTTTGCGTTGCAGCAGTATATCTCGCAACCTGCTGTAGATAAGGCGCTGGCTGTTGCAAAAAATGTCTATGAAGCCACCAGCAGCACACAAGCTGAGCTGGGCGCATTTGTTGAAGAGCAGGTTGTTGAATTCAATAGAAACTTGGTTTCCAGCCTGGACAAAGCGGTGAAGCAAGCGCCAGCCGGTTCTGAAATCATGGTTTCTGCTGTTAAAACAGCAGTGGCAACCGCGGCTTCCGCCTACGACACTGTTGCCAAAACCGCTAAGAAGGTGACCAGTGACTTTGCCGAGGCAGGCGTTGCTGCTGCAGAGACTTCGGCCAAGGCTGCCGCTGGTGTGGCAAAGAGCGCATCGCGCAAGTCGTCGCCGAATGTTGCTGCGTAAATCTACCTGCTGACCTGCGGGAGTCGGCTGTCGGCGCGATAACGTGCTGAAAAGATTCATGCTTCGGTTGGCGAGCAGATAGCAAAAACCCCACGACTTTGCGTGGGGTTTTTTATTGTCTGCTTGGTTGGGGTGGCTTTGAAAAGTTGCTGTGACTACTAAGCCACGTCAGCACGTGTGCTAAGCGGCGTGCTGGTGAGTCTGTATCACTGACCGGCACCGACATGAAGTCAAAAAGCGGCGGTTGGGCGTGAAACGGTCGGTAGTCTTCATCCTGGCTGTTTTGCAAATAGGCAGCAGCAAGCGTTGTAATCTTGGCTTGTAATTGTTGCTGTCCAACCCAGAGCGGGTGAAATGTGGCGAAGGGGATGGTATGTATCATTGTGGCCAGTCCCAATAAGCCACTACCTACTTCCTGTGCAAGTTGCGACAAGAATTGCGGCGCCAGGTGCCCGCCGGCATGCAGCCATCCTCTGGGCATGGGTGCAAGCGTATCCAGGATATCTTCCGCGCGCTTTAACATCTCGATAGTTCCGCCTGCGGCCAACTGAAAGCCATACTGACTGGCGAATGGACTGTCTTGCCATGCCACGGTAATGGCATTGTCTGGCAGCTGGTCGGGTATGGGGGTAGCTGCATAGATAAGCAGGTCATGGTCTTTGATGGCAGGCAAAGTCGAACCGTTGTAAAGCCATACAGAGGCTTCACGCTTGTCTGGCGGTGGTTTAGTTGCACCAGTGCCATTCCAGACTGAGCTACTCAAACCTGCTCGTTCCAGTCTGGTCTGCACTGTTTCCGGTGCGGCCGTTACAATTAATCGCATATAAGATCATCCCGCTCGGATTGCTCACAGAGCCGCCGTCGTATGGCCTCGTTACTGAGATGTTCGAGAAACCAACGTAATGCATTGCCACGTAATTTGCTGGGCCAGGCGACGTTCAGTTGCGCGACCGGTTTTTCTTCCTCCGCACGTAGTTCTATCAGCTTTCCACTTGCCAGATAAGGGGCGGCGCTGCGCCGAGGCAGGAAGCCAACACCCATACCTGCCAATTGCAGGCGTAATTTATCGCGCTGGCTCGCGACAGTAAGTGTCGCTTGGCCGGTCAATAAACCGGATGTGCGGGGCTGCAAAATACGTGAGCTATCGCCCACGCTAATTGCCCGATGCGCTCTGATTATATGCATGGGTACCGGTTGTGGCTCACGTGCCAACGGATGTTGTGGGGCAACGGCAAGAACAAATTCCACCCAACCTAGGGGTTGGCTACGAAACCCGCCCCCAGGTGGTGCTTCATCCGGTGCGCCGATAGCAAGGTCGGCGCGTCCGGTATACAGCGCATCCCAAACGCCACCGAACCCTTCGTGTAGGAAACGCAACCGTGTTTCACCACCAACGCGGTCGAAGGCTGCAATGGACTCCAGCAATACATCGAAATCGATGAGATCACCAACCGCGATACGCAGTTCGGGCTCCCAACCTGTCGCGACTCGCTTTACCCGTGCTTCAAGGGCAAGCACGGCATCAAGCAGTGGTCGGCCTTCACGCAACAATTCCTGGCCGGCTGGTGTGAGTTTGGCGCGATGCCCACTGCGATCAAAAATCAGTACGTCTAGATCTTGTTCAAGCTTTTGTATGGTGTAGGTAATTGCTGAAGGTACTCGGTGTAGCTCACTGGCAGCACTGGCAAAACTGCCTTTTCGATCAATAGCGTCGAGGACGACCAGGGCATCGAGCGACAAGCGCATTTCAAGGATTCCGAAGTAGTTAGGCTCAGTATTAACAAGCAACTGCCATAGAAGTATGGTCGACTCTGCTCAGTTTGCTGAAATATTCATCGAATCGCCTGAATAGATGCTGCGCCGCAGCATCAGTTTTAGTAATAGGTGATTGATTAATAGGGGTTTTCCTTGGGCGAAGCCGAGAGTAGGATGCTTTCCAGTTCCGGCGCAAGATCGGAATCTGATCATGGAGACCTACCGCATGAAATTGAAGTCTATCCTGGTGCTTTGGCCCTCGTTTCTGGTAGCGGGTATCTTGAATAGTTTGTTCTTCACGCTCTTTGACCCGCTCGAATTGAGTTTTAGCGGTGAGCCTTTATTTGAGAGCCGTGTTGTGGCTTATTCATGTGGTTTTTTTGTATGTTGGTTGTTTGCTGGCCTGTCGAGTGGCCTAACGCTCTTCTTCGAGCGGGATCGTAGCGAGATCAATCGTTATTGCCCTGTCGACTTCAACAAGCCGCATCAAGATGATAGCGAAGCCCATCTGACGCCTTAGAACCTGTGCGATCTGTCGCGAGTAGCTGTCAGCAGGGTGCAGAGCAGCACCTAAGCCCTGATCCTGACTGTATGGAGATTCATAGGCACCAAGCTATTGCCCACTTTTCAAAGCACGGCTTGGACTGTTGACTGTGAGTGGGTTTCTTTGAACAGGTTCTGGGAACTCGAATTTAAACAAAAAAACAAAGGCGACCATCTGGTCGCCTTTGTTTTTGTGGCTTATTGGGCAACATGGCAAGTACCGAGCAGCCCTTTTAGCGCGGTGATGTTCAGCAAGGTGATCTGTTTGCCGTGTACCTTGATCAAGCCATCAGCTTGGAAGCGCGAAAAGGCTCGGCTGACAGTTTCAAGTTTGAGGCCGAGATAACTACCAATTTCCTCCCGCGTCATCCGAAGGTGAAAGCCTTTGGCGGAAAAACCACGGGCTTCAAATCGCTGGGACAGATTGACCAAAAAAGCCGCGAGACGTTCTTCTGCCCGCATATTGCCCAGCAGTAGCAGCATACCTTGGTCCCGTACAATCTCCCGACTCATCAATTTGTAGAAGTGTCGTGTCAGGCTCGGGATTTGGCGCGATAAGCTATCCAGCTGAGTAAAGGGTAGCTCGCAAACTTCACCGTCTTCCAAAGCAATGGCGGTGCACGCATGCTTGCCCCCACCCAATGCATCAAGACCGAGTAATTCCCCGGCCATATGAAAGCCAGTGACTTGTTCCCGGCCATCTTCGGACAGGATGGTAGTTTTGAAGAAACCCGTTCTGACTGCAAACAATGAATGAAAAGATTGGCCTGCGAGGAAAAGGGCTTTTCCACGCTTCACCGGGACACGCTGACGGATAACTTCATCAAGCTGGACAAGCTCGTCAGCAGCGAGTCCGATAGGCAGGCATAGCTCGCGCAAGCTGCACGTAACACAACTGGAACGTAGTTCAACGAGAGGAATGACTTCTGGGATGCCGGACATTAAAAGGTCTCGAACACTGAATTGGGCGTAGGTGCGAAATGCATGTGTTGCTCAAAATTCCTATGCACCAACGTACACTTCAGTTTTTGTGCTGTGTTTTACCCTCGATAGCCCGTTTGCAGCAGACCTTGCGCCGCTTCAAACAAGCCTACGAGGCTTGGAAATAAACTCTACTTATGCTTGGTACATTAGATCTGGTTGGTTTGGCAGCGTGGTTTCTGGCGGGCTTTCTCGGCGGCGTACATTGCCTTGGCATGTGCGGCGGCCTTGTCACTGCATTAGGCTTGAATATATCAGGCCAGCGTGTGTATTTGCTTTTGGCTGTGAATCTGGGCCGCTTGGCTGCCTATATTACAATCGGTGCGCTGCTTGGTGGGATATCGGGAACGTTGGAATTGGCGTCACAAGCCTTATATTTGCAGACAATCCTGTATGTGGTCTCGCAGTTATTGGTTGTGATGCTGGGCCTGTACCTTGCAGGATGGTCGCCTTGGTTGGCTCGGCTGGAGCGGGCTGGCGTGCCGTTATGGCGGCATCTTCAACCCCGTTTAAGTGCTTTATTGCCTTTGCGTAGCATGCCAGCTGCCCTCCTTGCCGGCGCAATATGGGGGTGGCTACCCTGTGGTTTGGTCTATACCGCAGCAACGGCAGCCTTGGCGAGTGGCTCTGCATTGTCAGGCGCAGCTATCCTGGCAGCGTTTGGATTGGGCACATTGCCTAACTTGATGGCGATGGGCTTGGTAGCTAATCAACTGTTGCATTGGCGGCAGAAAGTGTGGCTTAGACAAGTTGTTGGGTTATTGCTCGCGCTTTATGGTGTGTTTGGACTCTTTCGTTATTTCATTGGGTAATGATTATGTCTGCTAATAGTTTTGATTCCCTGCTTGATTATCAGGATCAAATTCAGCAATTGATAAGCAAAGCTGAGCGGAGCCTTTACTGGTTTGATACTGATTTAAGTAGCAGCGGTATTGAGAAACCCGAATTGGCAACATTAATCCGTCAGTTCCTGGCCGGATCGAATCTGGCGCGGGTCAAAATCCTGTTACACGATGATGCATGGTTTTGGCGTAAATGTTCGCATCTGACTGAGTTATTAACTGTATTCGGTCATGCTGTAGAAATACGTCTAAGCAATGAAGTTGATAAAGCACCGGGTGAGCAATTCCTGCTAAGTGAGGCTGGAGTAGTGCGCCGTTTTTTTCCTACCTCCATGCGTGGTGAGGCGAGTGAATCAGGAACGGTGCGAACATTATGCCAACAGCGATTCGATGATTTATGGTCACGGGCCGAGCCACCGAGCGAGGGACGCCGGCTTTCTATTTAACAGGATAGGTTGATGCTGATGTTGCACCGCAATTTGACACTGGTTTTTTCCTTAAAAGCTGCTAGAATTTTGCCGTCGGTCGAATTTGATGCGTCAAAGGTTTCAAAGCCCTCGATCAACGGTCGATTGCTTACAAGTTTTATTTAGAACTCACACTTACTAAGGTTAAAACCATGAACAAGCTCCTCGTTGCTGCGCTGATCGCTTTGGGTCTGGCCGCTTGCGGTCAAAAGGAAGAAGCTCCTGCTGAAGCCGCTGCTCCTGCTGCTGAAGCACCTGCAGCTCCTGCTGCTGACGCTGCCGCCGCTCCTGCTGCTGACGCAGCAGCTGCTCCTGCCGCCCCTGCTGCTGATGCCGCAGCTGCTCCTGCTGCTGAACCTACCGCTCCTGCTGCAGCCCCAGCCGCTGAGCCTGCCGCTCCTGCACCAGCTGAAGCTCCAAAGCCATAATTTGGCGCAGCGAGTAATCGCATATGAAAAGCCGACCCTGGGTCGGCTTTTTCTTTGGTAGTTGCCTTAGTTAGAGTCTGTTCGTGATCTATTGCGCAACCGCGATCAGGGCTTTGTGCTCCTGACAACTGTGCATGACGGACATTGAACAAGGGTTGGAATATGAACAAGTTTGTTGTTGTACTAATTACTTTGGGATTGCTTGCTTGCGGTAAAAGGGAAGAGGTTATTCCGCCGGAAGTGCCTGTGGCGAAAGCGGCTGAAGTGATTGCTGCTCCGGCTACTGATGCTGCCGCAGCCACCACCGCTGCTACAGAGGCGGCCGCTGCTGAGTCTAACTAGGCGTATTGGTTAAACAACCAATACGAATGCAGTCGTGTTAGTGTGGATGAAATTGAAAAAGCCGACCTTGGGGTCGGCTTTTTCATGCTGGACTTGCTGCAAAAGGAATGTCAGGCAGTCCCTTATGATTTGATATGGCCCGGAATACGTGGGGTATTGACTACTACGTCGGCGTTCTGGGCACGGTGACGTAGTGCATGATCGATAAGTACCAGTGCAAGCATCGCCTCTGCAATCGGTGTTGCCCGGATACCAACACAAGGGTCATGCCGGCCGGTTGTTGAGACCTCGACGGGGTTACCTGCTTTGTCGATGGAACTGCGGGGTTGAGGAATGCTGGAAGTAGGTTTCAGCGCTAAGCTGACGCAGATATCCTGCCCGGTCGAAATCCCACCGAGAACCCCCCCAGCGTGGTTGCTGGCAAAACCCTCAGGCGTGAGTTCATCGCCATGCACACTACCGCGTTGCGAGACAGTATCAAAGCCATCGCCGATTTCGACACCTTTCACTGCATTGATGCTCATCATTGCATAGGCGACATCGGCATCCAGACGGTCGTAAACAGGTTCTCCCCAGCCTACAGGCACATTCTCTGCGACAACTTCAATGCGTGCGCCCACAGAATCCCGTTCCCCGCGAATCGTATCCATATAGGCTTCTAACTGATCAATCAGATCATCATTCGGGGCGAAGAACGCATTCTCGCCTACATGACGCCAGTCTTTGAAGGGAATGGAGATTTCGCCCAGCTGGCTCATATAACCACGGATGACGACACCGTATTTTTCTTTCAACCATTTTTTGGCGATGGCGCCGGCTGCCACACGTACTGCCGTCTCGCGGGCGGAACTACGGCCACCACCACGGTAATCACGTACGCCGTATTTATGCCAATACGTATAGTCAGCATGGCCGGGGCGAAAGGTTTCTACGATCTTTCCATAGTCCTGGCTTCGCTGATCTTGGTTACGAATAAGCAGGCCAATGGGCGCTCCCGTTGTTTTACCTTCAAAGACCCCGGAAAGGATCTCAACCGTATCGGGTTCTTTGCGCTGAGTGACGTGGCGACTGGTACCTGGTTTACGACGATCCAGCTCTGCCTGTATATCAGCTTCTGTCAGCGCAAGACCTGGGGGGCAGCCGTCAACGACACAGCCGATTGCGGGGCCATGGCTTTCGCCAAAGGAAGTAACGGTAAACAACAAACCCAAGGAACTTCCCGACATCACTAGCCTCTTTGATTCAATTTCGTGGTACGTAAACCGGCTTCAGGCACGAGGCCGGACAGATTTTCCGTCCAGGAAATTTTAACACAGCAAGTTCGGCACGCTTTGTCGGACTTGATACGGTAGCACGAGGTCAAAGGGCAACTGCGAACAGTTGCCCTTTACTTATTAATTACTGCGATGACTTTCAAATGATCTTTGGAGGGGGAGGTAATAAGAGCCTGTTTACGATTTCTGAAGCAGTAGCGCAAGGAAGGGTAATCCCCCCATTTTTAAGGGGAGTCAGAAGTAGCGCTATGCGACCATGGCCAGCCGCTGTATTGGGGTAATACCGCCCAAGGCCATGTTAGGGCGTTCGTGATTGTAGAACCAGATCCAATCC
>NZ_JBQXDJ010000029.1:0-49432 GCF_052601015.1 Chitinimonas violaceus
AGCACTAACTTGATGGCTTCCGCTCGGTATTCCGACGTATAGCTTTGTGTTTCTCTCTTACTCACCGCAGCCTCCTGTTGGCTCAAGTTTACCAATCAGGTGTGTCTACGGAATTCAGGCTACCTCATGATGCGCACATTCGACTCGACCTCAAGCTTTACTTGGCACCGCATACGGTGGGAAATTTCGGTCAGTACTTCATAGTCGATTCCGGCGGGCTGCTTATTAGCATTCAGGAAGAAGTAACGACCAAACTCGTCTGCAACTATTCGCAGATCCGGAGCACATGCACCTGCGCTCGCTTTACTCAAAGAGGCGAGTAGGCTGAATACGATGAGTGCGAGACACAGCAGCTTGCGCCGCATGAATGCTCCTCAAGGAATCAATTCCAAGTCTGCTGCTAGTCAGCGATACGTTGCTGAAAACATGCCTGGAATACTCATTTACCATTTGTAAACGTCGCTTCCTCGGCTTTTTCGTCTTGTTCCGCTCTAGCTTGCGAGACTATGGGGAGTTTCTAGAGAAAACGGTCCAGCAAGCGACGACTATTCTTATCCAGCTTAGCCAAGTCACGGATCAGATACTGTATGCCGTGGCTGTCGAGTATCAAGAGCCCATCCCGTCCCAGCCGGCGAATATCTTCCTCTCCTTTCAGGATCAACTGGGTGTTGCCCCGGTCGGTAAGGACTGTCCAGGTGCTGGGCGTGGCGAAACTTGAGACGGCGATCAGCTGTTGCAGCTCAGGCATGAATTCGCGGTTGGCCAACTCCTCTTGAACCAGTTTGCGCTGGTCTTCACGCAGTTCGCTCAGATGATCAATCCAGCCGACTTCGTGCCCATCGGTATTGATCAGTGAGATGCCCTTATCGGGTTCGGCAACCGGGAATGCCCGAACAGGGACGACGCCCTCGTGCCTGCCAATATCGGGTGACTCGAGCACCAGACGACCAAACACGTTGCGTTGCAGTTGGAAAGTGGATTGGGTCATATATATTCCCGCTTATTCGCTGTCATCGGGGTCGGTATCGACATTGCGTGCCTGGGCTTCGTACAGCCTGTAGTAGGCACCTTCTCGCGCCATCAGCTCACTGTGCGGGCCGACCTCGACGATTTCGCCGCGGTCCATAACCACTAGCCGATCGGCTTGCCGCAACGTAGACAGGCGGTGGGCGATGGCAATGGTGGTGCGGCCACGCACCAGGTTATCGAGCGCTTTCTGGATTTCCTTTTCCGTTTCGGTATCGACGGACGAAGTAGCCTCATCCAGGATAAGAATCGGAGGGTCAATCAGGAGCGCGCGGGCAATCGAGATGCGCTGGCGTTCGCCGCCCGACAAACCTTGGCCGCGTTCACCGACCAAGGAGTCGTAGCCTAGGGGCAAGCGTAGGATGAATTCATGCGCATGGGCGGCTCTTGCCGCGGCGATGATCTCTTCCCGGCTGGCATCGGGCCTGCCGTAGGCGATGTTCTCGGCAATGGTGCCAAAGAACAGGAAGGGCTCCTGCAGTACCAGACCGATATTGCGGCGGAAGCTGCTGACTGTCAGCGAGCGGATATCGGTGCCATCGAGCAGGATGGCGCCCTCGCTGACATCGTAGAACCGGCAGATCAGGTTCACCAGGGTGCTCTTGCCAGAGCCACTGTGGCCGACCAAGCCAACCATCTCCCCTGGCTGGAGGGTAAGGGAGAGATTCTTGATGACAGCACGGTTGCCGTAGCGGAATCGGATGTCACGCAGTGCGATCTGGCCTTTTACGGTACCCAGTGCCACGGGCTTGGTGGGTTCCGGTACGTTTGAGACATGGTCGAGGATGTCGAAGATGCGTTTTGCAGCAGCAGCGGCTTTCTGGGTAACCGACACGATGCGGCTCATCGAGTCGAGCCGGCCGTAGAAGCGGCCGATATAAGCTAAAAAGGCGGTAAGCGTACCGACGGTGACATCTTGGTGGGCAATCAGCCAAATGCCGAAGGCCCAGACCACGAGTAGGCCGGTATCGGTAAGCAGCGACACCGTGGGCGAGAACATCGACCAGACTTTGTTCAACTTGTCGTTGATAGCAAGGTTATGTTTGTTGGCTTCGCGAAAACGCAGCGCTTCGCGTTCCTCCTGCGCAAATGCCTTCACGACGCGGATCCCGGGAATGGTGTCGGCCAGTACGCTGGTTACCTCGCCCCAGGTGCGGTCGATTTTCTCGAAGCCGGTACGCAGACGGTCGCGCACCATGTGGATCATCCAGGCGATGATCGGTAGAGGGATCAGCGTGGCGAGGGCAAGCCAGGGGTTGATGCTGAAAAGGATGAGCGTGGTCATCAGCAACATCAACACGTCGGTGATGAAGTCCAGCGCATGCAGGGACAGGAACACACTGATACGGTCCGATTCCGAACCGATGCGCGACATCAAATCGCCAGTACGTTTGCCACCGAAGTACTCCAGTGAGAGTTGCAGCAGATGCTCGTAGGTGGTGGTGCGAAGGTCGGCGCTGATGCGTTCACTGACCAAGGCAAGAATATAAGTCTTCCCCCAGCCCAAGCCCCACGACACCAGCGCTGCGCCCAACATGCCGGAAAGGTAGAACGCTACGGTCTCAGGGTTGATGTGTTCGCCGTTCTGGAAAGGGATCAACACCTTGTCCATAAGCGGCATGGTCAGGTAAGGGGAGACCAGGGTGGCGGCGGTTGATCCGAGCATCAACAAAAACCCCGCCAACAACTGGCCTTGGTAGGGTTTGGCGAAGCGCCAGAGCCGTAATAGGGTCCAGGTCGATGGCGGTTGGTGAATCTCCCGGGTGCAGACGGGACATTCCTCGGTATCGGGGTCCAATTCGCCCTTGCACTTGGGGCATAGATTCTTTGTTGCAGGCTCTACCGGGATGCCGGTCAGTACGCTTTGCAGTTGCTGCTGGAATTGATCGATCAGGCGTAGTGCCGCAGGGCTGTTACCCAGGGTGTAGCGCCACAAGGCGAGTCTTCCAGTGCTATCTTGAAGTTCAAGACTGGCGACACCGGCATGGTCATGTTGGCTTAGCGTCAACCCTTGGCGAAGCGGGAAACTAATCCAGTCGGTTTGCCCGGCGGGTTTGCTCAGCAACCGGCGATTGGTCAGCACAAGGAGGCCATTGTCGAAGTGCAAGCGGTTGTCGAGATCATGCTCGACCCAGCCGACCAGCTGTTCATTGGCCCCCAGTTGAGCTGCGGCATCGGCTCGCCATGTATCGGGGAGCGGATGCGGGATTACAGCATTGGCAGCGTGTTCGAATATCATTAGGGGTTACTTACTGGAGTCAAGGCAGCATGACTCGGGTTGGTGACAAGGATTGCGCAATGCTCTCTGGCAATGTAAACGTCATGGTTGCGCAAGGTGATGCAGGCGACGATTGGCGAGGTAAATCAGCGTAGTCTGATCTAATTAAGCCAAGCTTAAGCTTGCGTAGCTCAGTATTCGCGATTATACCCGCGCCCCTGCGCTCACCGAATTTGTCCTGTTACCGGCTCGCTCGCGAATGGATGGACGCGTGTCTGCCTTTCCCTTGATTATTGGATCATGAAGAAAAATATCGAGTTTCTCCGCGTCGCTTATCTGGGCGGCCCAAATATCTGGACCTATCGGCCAGTTGTCGAGGCTTGGGTCGATATTGGCGCGCTAGAAGATGCGCCCTCCAATACCATCCCTGGTTTTTATGAACGCTTGACTGATTGGCTGCCCGGTCTGATAGAGCACCGCTGCGGGGTTGGGGAGCGTGGCGGGTTTTTGCAGCGCTTGCGTGAGGGCACATGGGCCGGCCATATCATGGAACATGTTGCAATTGAGCTACAGAATCTCGCGGGCCTGAAAGTGGGATTTGGCAAGGCGCGTGGGGTAGGTCCGGACAAACCCGGTATCTACAAGGTTGCGGTGCGTGCTCGTAACGAGAAGGTGGGTATTGCAGCTATCCATGCTGCGCGCGATCTGGTCATGGCGGCAGTCGAGGACCAACCCTATGATGTGACGGCTACCGTCGCCCAACTGCGTGATCTGATCGATACGCACCACCTTGGCCCCAGCACGGCAGCCATTGTCGATGCAGCAGCCGAGCGGCGTATTCCTTATATCCGCCTTAACAGCGGCAATCTGGTTCAGCTTGGATATGGCGTCAACCAACGGCGCATCTGGACGGCAGAAACTGACCAGACCAGCGCGATTGCAGAAGGTATCTCCAGCGACAAAGACATGACCAACCGGCTATTGAAGGCGTGTGGCGTGCCCGTGCCGGAAGGCGAAGTAGTCGATAGCCCGGAGGCCGCCTGGGAAGTAGCGCAGGATATTGGCCTGCCAGTCGTAGTTAAGCCGACGGACGGTAACCATGGCCGTGGCGTGACGCTGGATGTAAGAGAACGGGCCGATATTGAGGCGGCCTATCACTTTGCCGAGCGGCACGGCAGCGAAGTGCTGGTTGAGCGTTTCATCCCCGGTAACGAACACCGCCTCTTGGTAGTGGGGGGCAAAGTTGTTGCTGCCGCGCGCGGTGAAACAGCGTGGGTGAAGGGTGATGGGGTTGCGACCGTGGCCGAGCTGGTGGAGCGCCAACTGAACAGCGACCCACGCCGTGGTGATGCTGAAGCGTTTCCATTAAGCCGTATCGATATCGACGACGATGTGGCCATCCAGAATGATTTGGCGCGCCAGGACCTGACTGCGAAGTCGATACCGGCAGTTGACCAGGCCGTATTGATCCAACGTAACGGCAATGTCGCTTATGAAGTCAGCAATCTGGTACACCCGGACGTTGCGGCGACTGTGGCGTTAGCCACCCGCATTGTTGGCCTCGATATCGCCGGGGTTGATGTGGTTGCCGAGGATATTGGCCGTCCGCTTGATGAGCAGGGTGGTGCGGTGGTCGAGGTCAATGCCGGTCCTGGACTATTGATGCATCTGAAGCCTGCCGGTGGCGAAGCCCAGCCTGTCGGCCGTGCGATTGTGGACCATCTGTTCCCCGATAGCAGCACGAGCGCAGGTCGTATTCCTGTCGTTGGCGTTTGTGGTACTGAACAGACCCAGCAGGTTGCCAAGCTGATCGCCCGGCTGATTCAACTGTTCGGTCTGCATACCGGCCTGGCTTGCAAGGAAGGGCTTTTCCTCGACCGTCGTCGTTTCGATTCGGGCGATGGCACAACGTTACAAGCGGGCCAACGTCTCCTTATCAACCGGACGGTACAAGCCGCTGTATTTGAAAACAGCGCTGAGACCATTTTGCAGGAAGGTCTGAGTTACGACCGCTGTGATGTGGGTGTGGTGACCGATTCCAATGGTGTCGAAGCGTTGGCCAAGTTTTATATCAGTGATGACGACCAGCATTACAACGTGTTGCGTACTCAGGTTGACGTAGTGTTGCCTAGCGGCGCGGCGGTTTTGAATGCCGACGATGAACGTGTGCTTGAGTTGGCGGATTTGTGTGATGGCGAGGTGATCCTCTATAGCCAGGATGCTGCATTGCCAGCTGTGGTGGAACACCTTGCTCAAGGAAGGCGTGCGGTATTTATTCGCGCTGGTGAGTGGTTGCTGGTGCACGGCTCAGAAGAAACCCGACTTGGCATCTCGCCTAAGAGTGGGAACTTGACCCGTGGCACCTTGCTGGCCGCAGTGGCCGCGGCATGGGCCATGAATTTGCCGCTTGAGTTGATAGGCGTCGGTATTGAAACCTTTGTCAGCGAGTCGGGCCAGGGCTGAGCCCGGCTGGATAAGCCAATTTGGCAGTGCTGATAGTGCCGCCGTTTTACGTTTTAGGATAAGCACGAATGGAAGTTTCACGTATCCGCGCTTTGCGCGGCCCCAATCTGTGGAGTCGGCATACGGTTATCGAGGCGGTGGTTGCCTGCAGCGAAACCGAATGTGCCATTGCCAACATCCCTGGCTTTGAAGCTCGCCTGCGTGCCAGTTTCCCTGACCTTGCGATAATGCAGCCCATGGGGCACGAAGACCCAGTATCGATTGCACATGCGTTGGAATTAGCAGCGCTGGGTTTGCAGGAAGAGGCAGGTTGTCCTGTGACTTTCAGTCGTACCGTCCAGACGGTAGAGCCCGGTGTGTTCCAGGTTGTGGTTGAGTACAGCGAGGAGGCCGTGGGTAAGTTGGCTTTCGAGTTGGCGCTGTCGCTTTGCGTTTCAGCGCTTGACGACACGTCGTTTGACTTGGCGGATGCATTGGCGAGGCTGCGTGAGCTGGATGAAGATGAACGTCTTGGTCCCAGTACCGGTGCGATTGTTGATGCGGCCGTGGCGCGGGGTATTCCGATTCGCCGTTTGACGCAAGGCAGCATGGTGCAGTTTGGTTGGGGGAGCAAACAACGCCGGATTCAGGCCGCGGAAATTGATCGTACCGGTGCGATTGCAGAGGCGATTGCGCAGGACAAAGAGCTTACCAAGACCTTGTTACACGCGGCTGGTGTGCCGGTGCCGCTTGGTCGGCCGGTGCGTGATGCCGAAGATGCATGGGTTGCTGCTACGGAGATCGGTTTGCCTGTTGTGGTCAAGCCCCAGGATGGCAATCAGGGCAAGGGAGTGACGGTGAATATCGTCACTCGGAATCATTTGGAAATTGCTTATAAGTCAGCGCGTGAATTCCGTGATGACATCATGGTCGAGCGTTATCTACCGGGGCATGACTTCCGGTTGTTGGTGGTGGGCGACAAGCTGGTTGCCGCTGCTCGACGTGACCCTCCGCAAGTGATCGGCGATGGCGTGCATACGGTGCGCCAGTTGGTCGATCAGGTAAATACCGATCCACGACGTGGCGAAGGCCACTCCACTTCGCTGACCAAGATCCGGTTTGACGACATTGCTTTGGCGCGTCTGGCTGTGCAGGGTTTGAGTGCGGATTCAGTTCCCGCCAAGGGCCAGCGTGTCGTGTTGCGCAATAACGCCAATCTCAGTACTGGTGGTTCCGCTACTGATGTAACGGACGATGTTCACCCCGAAGTGGCCGCACGTGCAGTTGCTGCCGCCAAGATGGTTGGGCTGGATATCTGTGGTGTGGACATGGTTTGCGATAGTGTGCTCAAGCCTTTGGAAGAGCAGGGCGGTGGTATCGTCGAAGTGAATGCCGCGCCTGGACTGCGTATGCATTTAAGCCCTTCCTATGGCAAGGGCCGCGCTGTTGGCGAAGCGATTGTTACGGAGTTATTCGGCCATGGTGACGATGGTCGTATCCCTGTCGTGGCGGTGACGGGCACCAATGGCAAGACCACCACGGTACGTTTGATTACTCATTTGATTGCGCAAAGCGGCTTACGGGTTGGTATGACCAATACCGATGGCGTCTACGTCAACGGAAAGCAGATCGATAGCGGTGATTGCAGCGGTCCACGCAGCGCCCGCAATGTATTGATGCACCCTGATGTGGATGCCGCTGTTTTTGAAACGGCTCGTGGTGGTGCGTTACGGGAGGGTTTGGCGTTCGATCGCTGCCAAGTGGCGGTGGTAACGAATATCGGCATGGGTGATCACCTGGGCCTGAATTACATCACGACGGTCGAAGACTTGGCGGTGCTCAAACGGGTGATCGTGCAGAATGTTTCGCCCAATGGTACGGCGGTGCTCAATGCTGCTGATCCATTGGTGGCGAACATGGCAGCACACTCCCAGGGCGAAGTGATCTTTTTTGCGGCAGACGGGCACAACCCGATGATGGTTACCCAGCGTACTCAGGGCAAGAAGGTTGTTTATGTCGAGGACAGCCAGATTATCGCAGCGGAGGGGAGCTTCCGTTATGCGATTGCGTTGAAAGAGATACCTATCACGCATGGTGGCAGCATCAGCTTCCAGGTCGAGAATGTCATGGCGTCCGTCGCTGCAGCATGGGCATTGAATCTGGATTGGAAGGTTATTGCATTTGGTTTGGCGAATTTCGCTAATGATACCAATAACGCGCCGGGCAGATTCAATCTGTTCAATTATCGTGGTGCAACAGTAATTGCGGACTATGGCCATAACCCTGATGCCATGCTGGCGCTGGTTCAGGCTGTAAAGGCTATTCCAGCGAAGCGACGCTCAGTAGTGATCAGTGGTGCTGGTGACCGGCGCGATGATGATATCCGCCAGCAGACCCAGATTCTGGGTGCGGCTTTTGAAGAAGTGCTGCTCTACCAGGATGCCTGCCAACGAGGCCGCCTTGATGGCGAAGTGATTGGCTTGCTGCGTGAAGGCCTTAAGGGGGCGCCATGTACTGAATACGTTGCGGAAATTCGGGGCGAGTTTGTGGCGATCGACACTGCCTTGGCACGGCTGCAAGCAGGTGATTTGTGCTTGATCCTGGTCGACCAGGTTGAGGAAGCGCTAGCCTATATCGCAAAGCAGGTTGCTTTGGGCTGAGGCTTTTTCTGCGTCTTTGAACAAGTTCTAACAAGCCTGCTGGTCTGAAGATCGGCGGGCTTTGTGTTTTTCAACAATGGGGATACATATAAGGATTTCCCATTTTCATGCTTGGACTTTGCTGTGTCTGACCCCATCTGGAAACCAAATACCACTGTTGCTGCTGTAATCGAACACAACGGGCGTTTTCTACTGGTGGAAGAGGAAACCGACGACGGTCTGCGTTTTAACCAGCCAGCTGGCCACCTCGATCCCGATGAATCCTTACTGAGTGCCTGCGTGCGCGAAACGAAGGAGGAAACCACGTACCTTGTTAAGCCAACGGCGCTGGTGGGTATTTACCAGTGGTCGCCACCGACAAAGCCGGGGCTGACATACTTGCGCTTTGCCTATGCAGCCCCACTGGATGCCGAGGGACCTACTCCAGGTATAACGGTGACAAATCTTAACGGTGCAGCGGGGAAAACCAAGGATGGCACTATGGCGACCCTGGATAACGGCATTGTCCGGGCTGTCTGGTTGAGTTACGAAGAAGTGCAGACCAGCCGCCACCACCACCGTAGCCCCCTGGTATTGCAGTGCATTGATGATTACCGCGCAGGGCGGCGTTTTCCGCTCGATTTGATACGCCATTATGACTAATACCTCTACCCGCATCGTTGTCGGTCTTTCCGGCGGCGTAGATTCATCCGTTACCGCTTCTTTGCTCAAGCAGCAGGAGTACGACCTGCTCGGCGTATTCATGCAGAACTGGGAAGACGACAACGACGATGAGTTTTGTTCGATCAAGGAAGACTCACGCGATGCGATTGCGGTAGCTGATATTGTCGGCATCGATATAGAGCTGGTGAATTTCGCAAGCGAATATAAAGACCGCGTCTTTGCGTATTTTCTTGCCGAATATCAGGCTGGCAGAACCCCGAATCCTGATGTGCTCTGTAATGCCGAGATCAAGTTCAAGGCGTTCCTCGATTATGCGCTAAGCATGGGGGCCAGCAAAATTGCCACGGGACATTACGCGCGTACCGATATTGGTCCGGATGGTAAGACCCGACTATTGCGTGGAATCGATGAAAGCAAGGACCAGAGCTATTTTCTCTATCGACTTTCGCAATACCAAGTGTCGCATGCCATGTTCCCCTTGGGTGGCTTGAAGAAGACCGAGGTACGCCGGTTGGCTGAAGAGGCCGGTTTACCCAACCATGCCAAGAAAGATTCGACGGGGATCTGCTTTATTGGTGAGCGGCCCTTCCGGGAGTTTCTTAACCGCTATCTGCCGAAAGAGCCAGGCCCGATGCTTACACCGGAAGGCAAGCGGGTCGGTGAGCATATGGGCTTGATGTATTACACGCTTGGACAGCGCCAGGGGTTGAACATTGGTGGCCCTGGCGAGCCATGGTATGTGGCTGGTAAAGAGATTGAAAAGAACGAGTTGATCGTAGTGCAAGGACATGACCACCCGCTGCTATTGAAGAATAGCTTGGAAGCAGATCAACTGAGTTGGATAGCGGACACGGCACCGGTTCCTGGACGTTATACAGCCAAGACACGATATCGCCAGGCAGATGCCGCTTGTGAATTGGTCGGTATCGAGAATGGCATCGCTCGTGTCCATTTTACCGAGCCGCAGTGGGCGGTTACCCCAGGCCAGTCAGTGGTTTTGTACGATGGGCCCGTATGCCTGGGTGGGGGCGTAATCATTTAGAGTCTGTTCAAAGTCTTCTGCACAGCGGTGCTCAGGGTTCATGTGGTGCTCAAAAGCCCTGCTAACAGCTGCTCACGACAGATCTTGAACAAGCTCTTGAAACTTGTTCAATGCCTCGCCAGGAAAGCTAGGAAAAGGTGAAAACCATTGGGCGTTTTGCCGCCCTTGCTGGCGCTATCTCTTGTATGCTAATCGCATGTATTAGGGTATTACTACACATTGCTGAATCAGAAACTTTGATTCAGCTTGTAGTCTAAGCATCTGTTTACGATTCGTTGTAAGTGGTTGTTGAGAAGTTAGTAAATACAGTGCTGAATCCGGAGTGGCCCGTTTTATCTGGTGTGCTGTGATGGCTGTAAGATCGTAAACAAGTTCTGGCATGATCATTCAATCCTCGATAGGGGGAAGCAGTATGAGTTTATGGAACAAACTGACCGCCGAATTCATTGATATCGTTGAATGGATGGAGGATCGGCCTGACGTATTGGTGCACCGTTTTGAGCGGTATCAGAACGAAATCAAGATGGGCGCCAAACTTACCGTTCGCGAAGGTCAGTTGGCCGTTATGGTCAATGAAGGCCAGCTGGGCAAAGGACAGGTGGCCGATGTGTTCGGGCCTGGCATGTATACGCTCAGTACTGAGAACATGCCGATCCTGGCGACGATTAAAGGCTGGAAGTACGGTTTCAACTCTCCCTTCAAGGCTGAAGTTTATTTCTTTAATACCCGCATCTTCACTGATCTGAAGTGGGGTACCCCAGGTCCGGCCACCATGCGTGATCCGGAATTTGGTGTGGTGAGAGTCACTTCTTTCGGGCTTTATGCAATTCGCGTCAAAGACCCTAAAACCATGCTTGTGGATTTGGTCGGTACCAAAGCGGACTTTACCGTCGGTGATATCGAAGAGAATCTACGCGGTAAGGTAGGCACCCGTATTAAGGAGGTGATGCCGGAAGCCGGCGTTCCCGTGATCGATCTGGAAAGCAAGGTCACTGTGTTGGGTGAGCGTATCCGTGAGAAGATCGCTGCTGATTTTGAAAAGTTTGGTTTAGTGCTGACCGAAGTTCAGGTTCAGGACATCGGCTTGCCGGAGGAAGTGGAAAAAGCCATCGATCAGCAAGGTGCAATGCGTGCCATTGGCAACATGCAGCAATTTGGTCAATATCAAGCTGCTCAGGCGATACGCGATGCTGCACAGAACCCTGGCACTGTAGGCGGTGTTATAGGGTTGGGTGTTGGTATGGGGCTGAATCAGGCAATGGGTGGTTTGTTCCAGCCTGGGGCAGCATCTGGCGTAGCGACCCCACCGCCGCTACCGACCAGTGCAGTTTTCTTTGTGGCGTTGAATGGCCAACAGACAGGACCCTTTGATTTGGCTACTTTGCAGACTCAGGCACAGTCTGGCCAGCTAGGGCGGGATACGTTGGTCTGGAAGCAAGGAATGGCGGCGTGGGCTGCAGCAGGAGAGCAAGCGGAATTGGCGTCTTTATTTGCACAGACACCACCTCCAATCCCACCACAATAAGTGACAAAATCCCGGCGCGCATACAGAGGTGAAGAATCTCATGCGCGCTGTCTGCTTCAAATTACAAATACGATCGTTTCTACGTCAGCGGTGACAGTAAGGCCCACCTTGCTATTACCGCAAAGGCGTCGCGTCTGTTGAATATCTAATGAGGTGGTGGGTTGTGTTCAGCAAACATGAAGCCGATACACAGCGACATACCGATAAGTAACAACAGGTCTGCGACAAGGCCTGTGCTTCCGGCAAACCCGAGTAAGCCAGACAGTATGGAAATGGTGAAGAACGCGACGGTCCAGTAGAACATGGCAATCCTCCTGACTAAATCTATGCTGCGCCCGGCCGATTCACCGATTGGCTGGCTTGAAATGCTGCCAACGCAGTACCTGGATGAAGATATTTAATCGATACCAGGTTTAGCGAACCCGCCATGACGCTGAATGCCCACGACCCACAAAGGGTGTGGTTGTGGGCAATCCGTCTCTTGATTAGTGCTTCTCTTTACTGTTGACAAGAGACGAGCCATCAGTAGTCAGACTAAGCGTGAGCCGTAATGTTCGCGACTTTCTAACGCTTTGTCATATTTATTTTTTACATTGTTCTTTTTGTTATTAATAATCAATTGCTTGTCAAATTTCCAGTTGTGGATAAGTATATATTTTGATTGACAGTTCTTTTTCGTAACGATGTTGTAATAAGTTATTGATATGTAAGTAAATTTTTCAATCCGTTCGTCGCTTTTTTCTTGAGGCGTTTCGACCAAATTGGAACAAAATGAGTTCGCGTTATTTCCCTTGCACCGCTTGCGGTGCCAAGCTGACCTTTACACCTGGTCAACACTCTCTTAGCTGTCCTTACTGTGGCGTTAACAACCCAATTCCAGAAGCCTTGCCCGATCAGGTGGCTGAGGCTGTGGAAGAGCTGGACTACGCTGCTTTCCTGGCTAAAGCCGTCGGTAGTGAACCCGCTATTGAACGACAAACGGTGAAGTGCCCTGGTTGTGGCGCAGCTTCACAACTGGCGGCAAATATTGCCGCCGACCGTTGTCCTTTCTGCGCGGTCCCGTTGATTGCCAGCAATGCTTATGCTGGGCGTACTTTGCGGCCAAAGGCAGTAGCGCCGTTTTCAATTGCCGAGCAAGTAGCGCGCCAGAAATTTCGGGATTGGATGCAAGGACTATGGTTCGCACCCAATGCGCTCAAACAGGCGTACAGGGCGGCTAGGGGCTTGCAAGGGATATATCTCCCGTACTGGACGTATGACAGCGAAACGTATACCCCTTATCAAGGTGAACGGGGCGATTACTACTACGAGACTGAGTCGTACGTTGAGAATGGTGAACGCAAAACCCGTGAAGTGCAGCAGACGCGTTGGTCAAGGGTTTCTGGCGAGGTGGATATCAGTTTTGATGACGTGACGGTTCCGGCGAGCAAGTCGTTGCCACGGGACTATCTGGACAAGCTGGAGCCTTGGCGTTTGAACGACTTGCAACCCTATCGTGAGGACTACTTGTCGGGCTTTACGGTAGAGGCTTATCAAGTAGGGCTGGAAGCAGGGTTCGAGGCTGCCAGAGGACGAATGGAGTCTGAAATACGTAGCGCCATTCACCGCGATATCGGTGGCGATCAACAACGCATTCAAACCATGTCGCCTTCGTATCGGGAAATCCGTTTCAAGCACATTTTGCTGCCCATATGGCTGTCGAGTTACCAGTATGGGGGCAAGACCTGGCGCTTTTTAGTGAATGGGCAGACCGGGGAAGTACAGGGTGAACGCCCATGGTCGGCATGGAAAATCGCCTTTGCAGTACTAGGTGTATTGTTGGTGTTGGGTTTGTTGATGTATTTACGGGGGCATTAATAGGAAGTATTCGGGTCGCTTGGATTACTGCGTGTCAAAAAATAAAACGCCGGGTTTGTGCCCGGCGTTTTATTTGGCGGGGGTGAATTTATTCTTGCGTAGTTCCTACTTTTACGGGCTTACTCGCCAAGCTTTCCGTTAAGCCGAGCATACGTACGAATTCGCCGCGATATCCGAAGCGGTCATCACCACGTGCAGCGGTTGCCAGCGTACGGATCTGGGCGAAATCGTAATTGCCCAGATACTTGCCACCATCGCTCAGCCTTTGGCCAAATGCGGCGACAGCGGCAGCGAAACGAAAGTCGCCCGACATTTCCGGTTTAATTGCACTGCGGCTGATCGGGAATTCCAATAACTGACTAGGCTGGCCTTGTGCTGACTTGTAACGCAACCGAAGGAAACCAAGCTCGAGATCTTTACCGGTCAGCTGCGGTTTATTGATGCGGTAACGCAGTGGGTCGAGGCTGCCTTTCTGATTGCTAAGGCTGATTTCATACAAAGCAGTCACTCGGTGGCCGGCACCAATTTCGCCTGCGTCCACTTTGTCGTTGCTGAAATCTTCCCGCTTAAGAGCACGGTTTTCAAAACCGATCTGGCGATACTCCTTTACGGTTGTTGGGTTGAATTCAAGCTGGATTTTTACGTCGCTTGCCACGGTAGCCAGAGTGGAGGTGAACTCATCGACTAATACTTTCTGCGCCTCCTGCAGGGTATCGATATAGCTATATGCACCGTTGCCAGCATCGGCAATTTGTTCCATCAGCTGCTCGTTGTAATTGCCTGTACCAAAGCCGAGTGAAGAGAGTGATACGCCTGACTTTCGTTTTTCTTCCACCAGGTTCTTCAGCGCATCGAAGTTGGTGATACCGACGTTGAAGTCACCATCGGTAGCCAGCAGGATGCGGTTGATACCTTTGGGCATAAAGCCCTGTTCCGCCATCTGGTAAGCCATCTGGATACCGGCAGCGCCGGCGGTTGATCCACTGGCATTCAAATTACTAATGGCTGCAAGGATGGTGGCTTTGTCATTGCCCGAAGTAGGTGGCAATGCAATAGCTTCACCGCTGGCATAGGTGACAATAGATAGCTTGTCCTGTGGGCGCAGCTGTTGCACGAACAATTTCAATGCGTTTTTCAGCAGCGGTAGCTTTTCGGGGGAATTCATCGAACCCGATATATCAATGAGCAGCACCAGGTTGGCCGGGGGCAGGCTGTCTTTGGCCGGGTCTGCTGTCTGGATGCCTATACGCAGTAACAACGTATTGGGGTTCCACGGCGTGGCAGCCAATTCTGTGGTTACCTCAAATGGGCGGTCTCCCTTAGGGCGTGGATAGTCATAGGGAAAGTAATTGACCAACTCTTCCACCCGTACCGCATCGCGTGGTGGCAAACGCCCTTCATTGAGAAAGCGGCGCAAATTACTGTAACTGCCAGTGTCCACATCAATGCTGAAGGTGGAAACAGGCTGTTCAGCCACACTCACAATGCCGTGCCGCTCTACCTTCTGATAGCGCTCTCTGTCCTCTTCCCGAATCGTGGTGATCAGGTCGGCATTCGGTGGTGCGGATCGCAGGTAGGGCTTCTGCAAGCCTGCGGCTACAGGTGCACTCATCTTGGCGATCGATGGTAGGGGCGGTGCAGCTGGCGCAGCTTGAGGTCGATGCACCATTTGGGCATTTGTCGAGGCAGGTGCCGCCTCTGCTTTTTCGGACGCGGGGGTGAGGGTTCCTCCCGATGGGGGCATGGTCTGTGAGCAAGCCATCAGCACCAAAGCTGCACAAAGCACGGAACAATGGCGGGTAGCGCGATACATAGGGGTATCTCCAGTTGGCGAACACGCAATTGAACGAAGCAGGGGCGGAATTGGGGTGAAGTTTCTGTCTGGTTGGTTTAGAACCGGTTCACAGTTTGCTACGCGTCAGCAATACGGCGTTGAAAACAACCTCGGAATGCTCATTTACCACTCGTAAACTCCGCTTCTTCGGGTGTTTTTGCCTTGTCTTGCCTTAGCTCGCGAGACTTTGAACCAGTTCTTAGGGCAGGACAAATTCAGGGGGGTGTGGTTTCGTCTTGTTCTGCGCTGGGGGCCGGCGCCAGATAGCCAATTATCACTAGCAACAAGCCGACACCCAGGAAGGAAACGATACGCGCCATACCCCCTGCATCAGCCAAGTCGACGAGGAAGAGTTTGACAACCGTCGCGCCGATCAGCCCGGCTCCAACTAGCCACAAGGACCGCCGACGACGCCATTTAGCGAGCAACATGGCAGTAAAGGCGCAAAGCGTCCAAAGCAATGACAATGCAGCCTGATAACTGCTGTCTTGCCAAAGCGCCGATGCTTGGAAGGGCTCATCCGCCAAATGATGGAACGCTCGTGCCAGCTGACTGTTCAACCAGTTGAATAACGCCATGCCCAACGCGGCTTGTATTGCAGCGTGATGGGAAGCAAGCTGGTTGTTGATGAAGGGGTGCCGTAGCCAGCGGACTAAGCCATAGGCAACCACTAACCAACCCAGGTCAAGTGGGTTGAGTAATGGGATATAGGTGACAGGTGTGGCATCACCTGTACTGGCCCAGGGTGCAATCAGCAAAATGCCGAAGCCAAGCCATACCATTGGTAATGGGATCTGCCATTGATATTCATGCTGGTAATTCCTGGCAGGCCAATATGCGTACAGCCAGGTACTGGTTAAGCCAACTAACAGCATTCCTGTACCAGCCAGCGCCCCTAGCCATGGCCACGCCGATCCGCTACCCAAACGGCTTGTGGCATCAGCCAACGTCCAGATCAGTAACAGGCTGAACAGCCAAGTGCCGGTGACATGAGCAAAGCGCCGCCCCGTTTCTGGCAATACTGTTTCGTCGTAACGCAGTGCTCCTACCTGTACGCATATGGCCAAGGGCCATGCTAGCCAACCCGCATCCTGCAGTGGTGTGGCTTGTTGCTGTGCAGCGTGCAGTAAAACCAGACCTAACGCTGGTGCAAGCCCTACAAGGGGGAGTCGTAAAGCCGGCCATTTCAAAGGTTGAGCCAGACAGGTGCTGACGGCAACGGTACCTGCGAACAATCCGACAGTAATGGCGATGTCAAATGGCCGGGGTGCAAACTGCAATACGGTGATCATGCTGCCGGCCAGCCATATCAATAGCCCCCAGCCAAGCAGGGCTAGATGGGGGGACTGTGGCCGGTTACGCCATATGGCGGCGCCTGCGAGCCAGCTTGCAACCAGAACCATTGTGCAGGCAACCAATGCGTTGGTCAGCCACGATTCACCAAAGGAAAGGTCGCGCAGCTGCACCAAGGCAATCAGGCCGGATGCGGCGATAAGCAAGTAGCCGGTGATGCGGCTCAACCTGCGGTCCTGGCGGCAGCCGAGCCATATGAGTCCCGCTCCTTCCAGTGCCCAGCTGGCACAGGTCCAGTAAACCCCCATCGCCAAGGGGATGGTGACCGTTGCAAAACCGACGGCCAACACGCAAAAAGCTTGTGCAAGTAGCGCCATAGCAGGCCGCTGGCGTAATACCTGCCAACCACACGCATAGACCACGGCCATGCTGGCGGCAGACCAGGCCAACATGGGTGCATTGCCTTCAACCAATGCAGTTTGCAGCCCGAAACCTACCAGAGGGACACCGAACACCAGGGTGGCGTCGACGGGATCACGTACCAAGGCGCCAAGATTGGCTAGGTGTTCGGTTTGGCGTCGGTAGGTGAATGCAATAGCCAGACCTAGGTAAAACAGCCAGAAGCCAATGAGGAACGGCTCAGTACTCGAAAAATTCACCGGCTGGTATCGCAATACACCCCATGCCGTTCCAATGACGAAGGTGAACAGAAAGCCCAATACATTCAGTCCACGCCACGCACGCGCCTGGGCAACCCAAGCAATGCCGAGGTTGAGTATGGCGTAGTAGGTAAACAGGGCAACATGGCTGCCTTGGTTGGTACTCGTCAAAATAGGTGCAAGGAAGCCCCCGGCCAGCCCGATAAGCGCAAGAGATTGGGCGGATTGTTTGACAGCCAGTGCGCCAGCCAGGGCGGCGAGCCCGGCCAGCAAGGCAAAGGCCGCCCCATCGGGGATTAGATGATGTAAGCGAAAGGCACTGAAAATAGTTAGAAAACCTACCCCCAATGCTCCTCCCAACAATGCATGGGCAAAGTCAGGTTTGGTATTGCGCTGTCGCCAAGCGAACGCTGCAGCAAGCCCTGCACCAGCCAACACACTGAGGTAGCGGATCTCTAAAGGAATACTGACGTGCTGAGCGGCATACTTGAGTAAGAATGCTGCACCCATCAATAGCAGCAATACGCCGACTTTGACCGCAGGATTCCCATGTAACAGCCAGCGTAATACTGGGTTGTCTGCCGAGATGGGGACGACTGTGGATGTATGGCGTTCAGGACTAGGTTGGGACGCAGGTATCGGCAGAGGTGGAACGGGTGGGATAGTAGTTGCCGGCTCAGGAGTTTCAACTGCCTCAGTAACAGGGGATGCTGGCGCTACTGGGGTGATGGGGAGATCAGGTTGCTGTACAGATTCAGATGCGATGAGTTGGTTGGTTTGGGCCGCTGCTTGTTTGACTTGGTTGGTTTCTAATTTAGCAAGTCGTTCGGCCAATTTGCGCAGCGTATTCTGTTGCTCACGTTCTCGGCCAATCAACCACCCAAGTATCGCGCCGATGACGCTTCCCGAGCCATGCCAAAACAACCCTCCCAGCAATAACCCGATACATAAACCCAACAGCGCCATCTACCTGCTCCTTGATTGGATGTACTACATGGTGGTCGACTGTTGCCAACAAGGCAATACAGCGGGGCCCTAGGCGAGACATAGGCTTCTGGCTGCAAACCGATGTGAAAGGGGCATAGAATCGGCATGCTGCTATGTCTCTGTGGGCAGTGCAGTGACACGACAGGTATGCTGCGTGGTGAACGCTATACCTTTTTCTTTGTCGGTCCTTTCCATTACGACATTCACAATGGTTTGAATTGCCATGAAACTATTTCTTGCAGAAGACGATGCTGTCCTGGCTGATGCGTTATTGACCAGCTTGGTGCGGCTTGGATTCGAAGTCGAACATGAAACTGATGGAAAGCTGGCTGCACAACGGCTGTTGAGTACGGACTTTGATGTGGTGGTGTTGGATATCGGCTTGCCCAGTCAGGATGGGTTGAATGTCTTGCGCGAAGTACGTGCCCAGAAATCCACTTTACCCATTTTGCTGTTGACCGCATTGGATGGTGTGGAAGACAGAGTAGCTGGCCTGGACGCGGGGGCAGATGATTATCTGGCCAAGCCATTTGAGTTTGTCGAACTCGAAGCCCGCCTACGTGCATTGTTACGGCGGAGCAGAGCGCGTGAGGGGCGGCGTGATGAGGCTTGTTTTGGCGATTTGCGATTGGACCGCAGCGGCCAACGCGCCTGGGTGGGAGATAGTCCTCTGGACCTCTCTGCTCGCGAGTTGGCGGTGCTGGATGTATTGCTGACCAATTCTGAGAAGGTGGTTACCAAGGAACAGATAGCGGCTGAACTGGGTGGCGAGGACCTGGGTGTGAACGCGATTGAGGTGTATGTGCACAGATTGCGTAAGAAGATCGAGCCAGCCGGGGTTGGCGTGCGGGCGGTACGTGGCTTGGGTTATCTGCTGGATGCAAGAGGGGGCTGAGTGTCCCGTGCTGCTACGCTGTCGCTACGCCGGCAGTTGCTGATCTGGTTGTTGTTGCCCCAGCTGGTGCTGTGGTTGACCGCGGCCTTTATTACATATTCCGTAGCTTTACGTTACGCCAATGAGGTGATCGACCGCAGTCTGGCGGGGTCTAGCCGGGCGCTGGCCCGTTTGGTCAAGCCGCTGGGTGAGGGGCTGTACATCGACTTTCCTCGCGCAGCCAGGGAGATTCTTGAGGAAGACCCGAGCGACCGGCTCTATTACACCGTCAGTACGCCGCCCGGCGCTTTTATTCTGGGTGAGAAAGCGGTACCAGCAGCGCCTGCATCATTAGGCAGGGCCTATAACCAGCCTTATTTCTACGATGGCGTAATGAATGGCAAGGCGGTGCGTGTGGCGGCGCTCTATCTGCCTGTTGGCAGCGCCAAACATCCACAGGCAATGTTGGTGCAGGTTGCCAAAAGTACGGCCCTGCGTACGCAACTGGCGCGCGAGATCTTCGTCGATACTGTGTTGCCCTTGTCGATACTTCTTATTTTGACCAGTCTGCTGGTATGGATGGGTATCAGCCGCGGTCTCATGCCGCTACGGCATCTGCGCAACCTGGTTGAGAATCGCTCCTCACGTGATCTCGCATTGCTGGAAGTCGAGGACGCACCTGAGGAAGTCCGGGCATTGGCTAGGGCAATCAACGGCCTGTTGGGTGAAGTAAATGCTCAGGTAGCCAATCAGCGGCGTTTTATTGCGGATGCTGCGCATCAGCTCAGGACTCCTCTGGCCGGTTTGAAATCGCAGACAGAGCTGGCGCGGGGGGAGTTGAGCCAAGTTGTGCCGGATCATACTGAACTGAACCAGCGTCTGGGTCTGGTCGAAACCAGTGTGGCGCGTGCCATCAGATTGGTGAATCAATTGCTGGCACTGGCCCGCGCGGAGCCGGAAGCGCAACTGCCCTATGTGTCAGTTGATCTTGCCCGTCTTGCCCGTGATGTGGCGATGGAAGCCGTGCCGCATGCTTTGGCAAAGCACATTGACCTGGGCCTGGACAGTGTTCCGAGTCAGTTGACGGTGAGCGGGCACGAAGCCTTGTTACGCGAATTGCTGAGTAATCTGATCGACAACGCGATTCAGTATTGTCCTGCTGGGAGCAGGGTGGACATCAATGTCTTCGACGAAGGTGCTGTGGCCACAGTACAGATTGCAGACAATGGCCCCGGCATTCCCCTGCAAGAACGAGATCTGGTATTCGAGCGTTTTTACCGTGGGCGTATGGAAGGGCAGGGCAAAGGTTGCGGCCTGGGGTTGGCCATCGTCCAGGAAATCGCACGTCGCCATCATGCCGAAGTGAAGTTGGCTGATAACACCCCTCAAGGGGTCAAGGTATCGGTTCATTTCCGGTTGGCTTGATCAGGCTCATCCCTCTATCAAAGTTGCCTCATCTTTTTTGATGAGAGCGGCTGCCAGAGCGCATTGTCTTTGTAGCTCTTATCAACTACCGCTATACATGATTGGGTTCTATCGGTTTGGTAATCGGTTGAAGAGCTTTTGTGCGCATTTACCCATGTTCGATCGTGCGTTCTTCCATACATTTTCTGGTCGTTTTTGATACCAAATAAGAGCTAATGCTCTATATTTTCTTATTATTAATCAAGCGATTGCTTGTTTTGTAGGTGTCTGTTTTACATTGTATTTCTATGAAATATTTAATTTTTGATAACAGAAAGCTTACGTAATACTTACTAAATTGCTTCACAAAACTGACATGGATCGCTTATATTTCGAGTCGCCGCTCCACCACATTGAGCGGCCAATTATTCCAACTAGGAGCGAGATCGATGCAACCCCGTCGCCTGACCTTGGCGCTTGTCGCCGCCTGTGCGTTTTCTCTTCCCGCAGCCGCTGGCACTGTTGAGGTTCTACACTGGTGGACTTCCGGTGGTGAAGCTAAATCCGCTGCCGAATTAAAGAAGATGATTGAAGCGCGCGGTCACACCTGGAAGGACTTCGCTGTGGCTGGTGGCGGTGGCGACAACGCGATGACGGTGCTGAAGACCCGCGTGGTATCGGGTAATCCACCGGTTGCTGCTCAAGTCAAAGGCCCTGCGATTCAGGAGTGGGCTGCCGAGGGCGTGTTGGCTAATCTGGATACCGTATCGGCTGCAGAGAAGTGGGACACCCTTCTGCCGCCGGTAGTCGCCAATGTGATGAAGTACAAGGGCCACTATGTTGCTGTGCCGGTGAATGTGCACCGCGTCAACTGGATGTGGACAAACCCGGAAGTATTCAAGAAGGTTGGGGTTCAACCGCCTAAGAACTGGGATGAGTTCGACGCTATCGCGACCAAGATTGAAAAGGCGGGTTTTGTCGCCGTGGCGCATGGTGGCCAGCCTTGGCAGGACAATACCGTGTTTGAATCTGTGGCACTTGGTGTAGGTGGCCCTGCTTACTACAACAAGGCTTTCGTGAAGCTGGACCCGGCGACAATCAATAGCCCGACCACCATCAAAGCCTTCGACACCCTGCGTATGGTGCGTAAGCACATGGACAAGGATATGCCAGGCCGTGACTGGAACCTTGCAACTGCGATGGTCATTAACGGCAAGGCAGCCATGCAGTTTATGGGTGACTGGGCGAAGGGTGAATTCGCCGCAGCAGGCAAGGAGGCCGGTAAGGATTACCTCTGCCTGCCCGCACCGGGCACCGCGAATGCATTTACATTCAATGTCGATTCTTTCATTGTCTTTGCGCAAAAGAACAAGGACATGAAGCCGGCAAACGATTTTGCTTCGACGATTCTATCGACACCGTTCCAGGAAGTGTTCAACCAGAACAAGGGTTCAATCCCTGTCCGTCTTGGCCACGACATGAGCAAGTTTGATGAGTGCGCCAAGAAGTCCGCTGCCGACTTTGTCGCTACCAACAAGTCTGCAGGGCTGGTGCCATCCTTCGCTCACCAGATGGCGCAGCCTTCAGCTGCCCAAGGTGCGATTCAGGATGTGGTATCGAGCTTCATGAATTCAAATATGACCAGCAAAGAAGCGGTAGCCAAACTACTGGAAGCCGCAAAGAAGAAGTAAGCCCCCTCCGGTTAATTTCTTACTCGCTAGCATGAGACCACAACAGTGCCGATGGACCCTCGGTTCATCGGCAATGTTTTTTATTTTCTCCCAACCCAAGTCAAAGGAAACGCCATGACAGCTTCCGGTCAAGGCGCGCCAGGTTTTTCGTTCAGCCGTTTTGCCGATACGATCCTGCCCAAATTGGTTATTGCCCCAACGGTAGTCGCCTGTCTGGTCGGGTTCTACGGCTTTATTGGATGGACTGCCTGGCTCTCGTTTACCGAATCACGTCTCTTGCCCAAATATGAATGGGCAGGGATGGTCCAATATGTCGAACTGTTCGGTAACGACCGCTGGTGGACTGCCATGCAGAACCTGGCCGTTTTCGGTGGTTTGTTCGTTTTCTTTGGATTGGCGATCGGCTTGATCATGGCTGTGTTGCTGGATCAGAAGATCCGCGGAGAAGGAGCGATTCGGACGATCTACCTATACCCAATGGCACTAAGTTTTATCGTTACCGGTACTGCCTGGAAATGGATACTCAATCCGGGGCTGGGTATTGAAAAGCTTTTGCACGACTGGGGATTCAACAATGTCGTATTCGATTGGATCATCAACCCGGATTTCGCCATATATACAGTAGTCATTGCCGGTATCTGGCAATCGTCGGGATTTGTGATGGCGTTGTTCCTGGCCGGTTTGCGCAGTGTGGACGATAGCATTATCAAAGCAGCGCAGATGGATGGTGCTTCATTGCCCACTATCTATCGCCGCATCATTATTCCAAGCCTGCGCCCTGTATTCCTCAGCGCCTTCATGATTCTGGCGCATATTGCCGTGAAGAGCTTCGACCTTGTGATGGCCTTGACGGCGGGTGGCCCGGGTTTCGCCACCGACCTGCCTTCCATCTTTATGTATCAGCACGGATTTAGCCGTGGCCAGCTTGGCTTGGGTGCCGCCAGCGCCATGATGATGTTGTTTACCGTTGCCGCCGTGGTGATGCCATTCCTGTATTCCGAATTGCGGAGAGAGCGTCGTGGCTAATCTCGCCTATCACCAAACGCCGGGCGCGAAAGTCGCGCGTTGCGCCATCTATGCCGCATTGGGGTTGATGGCTCTCTTTTACCTGGCGCCGTTGTTTGTCATGCTCAGCACGAGTCTCAAGTCGCTTGATGAAGTTCGTACCGGCAATTTGTTGTCTATGCCGGGGGGCGATCAGCTTTGACGCCTGGAAGGCTGCCTGGAGCAGTGCCTGTACAGGCATGGAATGCGCAGGTATGTCGCCCTATTTCATCAACAGCTTGAAGATGATGGTGCCTGCTGTACTGATCTCGACGCTGGTTGGCGCCTTTAATGGTTACATCCTGTCGATGTGGCGCTTCAAAGGATCGGATACCTTTTTCCTGCTGCTGCTCATCGGTACTTTCCTGCCGTTCCAGGTAATTATTCTACCGATGGCCCAAGTACTGAGCATGCTTGAGATTGAGAACAGTACCGCACGGCTGGTGCTGGTGCACGTTATCTATGGTCTGCAGTTCACCACATTGTTCTTCCGGAATTACTACGTCACCGTACCGTCGGAGTTGGTAAAGGCGGCGCGGATCGATGGCGCGGGTTTCTTCCGCATCTTCTTCAAGATATTGCTACCGATTTCGGTGCCTACCATCATGGTTTGTTTGATCTGGCAGACCACGCAGATATGGAATGACTTCCTGTTCGGTGTGATCTTCAGTTCGGGAGATGGCCAGCCGATCACTGTTGCGCTGAACAATCTGGTCAATACCTCTACTGGGGTGAAGCAGTACAACGTGGATATGGCCGCAGCCATCATCGCGGCGTTGCCGACGCTGATTGTCTATGCCATCGGCGGAAAATATTTTGTGCGTGGCCTGACCGCCGGCGCAGTCAAAGGCTAAATGGGCGGGATTGAGGAGTCGGGTGGGCTGGCTTCACCCAACACCTTAAATCAGGCTTCACTCGGAGAATTGAAATGGGCGCACTCAGTATTCGCAACGTCAAGAAGAGTTACGGCGACACGCATATCCTCAAGGGTATCGATCTCGAAATCGAGAAGGGACAGTTCCTGATTCTTGTTGGACCATCGGGCTGCGGTAAATCGACGCTGCTGAACATGATTGCCGGACTGGACGATATTACCTCTGGTGAAATCGCGATTGCCGACCGTGTGGTGAACAAGTTGTCGCCCAAGGATCGAGACATTGCCATGGTGTTTCAGAGCTATGCGCTCTACCCCAATATGAGCGTGCGCAAGAACATTGCGTTTGGTCTTGAGATCCGCAAGGTTTCGCGCGACGAGCAGGACCAGATTATCGCCCGGGTTGCCAAGACCCTGCAGATTGAACATCTGCTCGACCGTAAACCCAGCCAGTTGTCAGGTGGGCAGCGTCAGCGTGTGGCTATGGGGCGCGCCTTGGCGCGGAACCCGACCTTGTTCCTGTTTGATGAGCCGCTGTCCAATCTCGATGCCAAGCTGCGTGTGGAGATGCGTACCGAAATCAAACTGCTGCATCAGCGTTTGGGCACCACGATTGTGTATGTGACGCATGACCAGATCGAGGCCATGACGCTGGGGGACAGGATTGCCGTAATGAAGGATGGCGAAGTGCGCCAATTCGGATCGCCTCAGCAAATCTACGATGAACCTGCCGACCTGTATGTGGCGGGTTTTATCGGATCACCTTCAATGAACTTCATTCCGGTGCAACTGGCAGAGGAATATGGCCAGGCGATGGTGACACTCGATAACGGTTATATCGCATCACGCATCAGATTGGGGCCGATCACCGATGCACAGCGTGCTTTTATTGGCCAGCAGGTGATTCTAGGCATTCGTCCTGAGCAGCTGACTGATCCGGATAGCGCCCATCGGGATCGTTCCGAATTGCAGACATTGCAAGCCACGGTGGCGATAACCGAACCCACGGGGCCGGATACGCTCGTGACGGTGAACCTAAACGGGGTCAAAACCGTGGCGCGTTGCCATCCCCGTGCTGCCGGTAACCCGGGTGATTCCGTCGAGTTGGTGTTGGACCCCACCAAAGCTTTGTTGTTCGACCCCGCGACGGAGAAGCGGTTGGCGTGATCACCGACCCGTTAGGTTTATCCGTTGCTGAAATAGCTGGGGCGCGAATATCTTCGCGCCCTTTTGTTTTGGGAAGCTACGCGTGACCAGAGACAGATGCATGGGATCCATGGGGAAGTCCGTGTAGGTGTTTGACTGGCCTGTCGGTACACTGCTTTGTTCTTCGTGTTTCCCCAACCCATCATGCTCTTCGTTATTTCACCTGCCAAAACCCTCGACTTTGATACCCCTGCTCCGTACGAGCACAGCACGCTGCCAGCCTTTATCCAGCAGTCGACGCAGCTGATTGAAACCCTGCGCCAGCAAAGCCCAGCGGACCTCGCAAAGTTGATGACGATTTCGGACAACCTGGCGACGTTGAATGCAGCCCGTTACCAGAGCTGGTCACCAAGGTTTACCCCTCAGAACAGTAAGCCAGCCGTATTGGCTTTTATGGGGGATGTGTACGAGGGTTTGAATGCTGCCAGTTTCGACAATGCCCAACTCACCGTTGTCCAGAAGCGGTTAAGGATTCTTTCCGGTTTGTATGGTGTTCTGCGCCCATTGGATTTGATGCAGCCTTATCGGCTGGAGATGGGTACACGGTTGGCAAACCTGCGTGGCAAGAACCTTTATGAGTTCTGGGGTAATACGATTACCGATGCCTTGAATGCCGAGCTGGCGCGATTGGCCGAGCCCGTGCTGGTGAATCTGGCCAGTGAGGAATACTTCAAGTCGGTGAAGCGTAAACAGCTGCAAGGCCGATTGGTCGATTGTGTGTTCGAAGATGGCAAGAATGGCCAATACAAAGTCATCAGCTTTCATGCCAAGCGTGCACGCGGTTTGATGGTGCGATACGCCATGCTGAATCACGCCGAGACGGTAGAGGATTTGAAAGCGTTTGATTTGGAAGGTTATCGCTTTGAACCTACCCAGAGCGCACAGGATAAGTTGGTGTTCCGCCGCGATCTTGCGGCCTAGGCAGCGCTGCAGATGCTTAGGTGCGAAGCACCGGGGCTCCCCTCTTGTAGGGGGTTGTTCGAGCAGCGCATCAGCTCCCCTGAGTCATGGCTGCATTTACAAGTAAGTTCGTGAGCAGGTTTCTCGAGGCGCGCTGTATGGCATAGCGCTGAAGCTGAGCGTTGTGTGTGCGTTTTACAACGCTTCACCTGGTTGTACTTCCCACGTCTCGAACCATGCCCGGCTGACTGATTGCTGCTGGCTGTGGATGGACTCTAAAGACAATCTCCCCCCTACGCGTCACTGGTGAACTCCGATTCGTTTAGAAGCCAGGAGAGCAGTAGGGGATTATTTTCTTTACTGTCAACTAATCGAATAAAGCCCGCTGCTCTGTTTTTTGCATTGATTGGATTAGGGAATTGGGCGTTGATATTAATAATAGTAACTAATACCGGGCTATTGTTATTCTCAAGAATCTGCTCTTTTGTTCTTTATTAAAAGTTGCGCTGCTTAATCTATTAATGACAATAAAATAAAGATTTAAAAAGAATTCTAATTCAATGAATAACTAATTAACAAGCAATTGCTCTATATATTGTATATGATTTAACATATAAATTAGAATTGTATTAAATGTTTTATTTTTAATAATAAATGACTAAATGTTCATTTTTAAAATCTGCTGGTAGACTGCGCAATTGATGAGATCGGTATTTCTCTCTCCGAAATTACAATCTGATCATCCACCTGTAAGCTGGAAGGCCGGCGGACAGGGTGCTTGCTAAATAAGAGCCAAAAGCTCTGATAAGGCAGGCAGGTGCTCTCCACGGTATTGGCTGTTTATATATTTGCATTGCTTTTTATATAGGCAATATATAAAAGTAATGCTGTGGAAAAGCGCCTGTAACTTAATTGTATTTAACAAAAGGCGTAATCATGTTCCAAAATAAGGCCAAGTTTTGCCTTACCGCAATTGCGTTTGCACTTTCTGTCCCCACTTTTGCTCAAGTTAGCCAAACAGAGCAACAAGCCATTAACGATTATTTACAGCGTTTTCAGCGTGATCCGCAGAAAACAATGGATGAATTGCCTGCTAAAACTGCGGCGGTTCCTTATGCACTTAAATCAGTGCCTAAGTTTTCTCAACAAGCCATTCAATCCGGCCAGTTTGTTGAAGATAAAGATGCAGCACGTACCCGTTTGTTGAATGGTGCGCAAAAGGGCCGTGTTCGTGCAATGGCCGCCATTCGTGGTAATGATAATCCCGCAAACCTGGTGGATAACGGCGCTAGCTTGTTGAGCAATGTCCTGGATATGGACAACCGCGGTCTGAGCAGCGCCAGGCTGAACGAACAGCCATGGTCTGATACCTACTGGCCGCTCTACAACGGTTCGGTTAGCTACCGTTATGGCGACCCAGATGTGTACAGCAACAATCCAAGCAACTGGAAAGACTACTGGACCTATTCCAATAACCTGCGTCCTGTTGCCGGCTACCTCACTTCGTTGAAGACAGATTTGTTGTCCCCAGCCGAAAAATATGACCTGCTGGTTAATGACGGCAGCTTCAGCCTGACCAGTGCTGGTTGGAAGATGGGCGAAGGCTATTTCAACAGTAACGGTAGCGTTGAAGCCTGGATGGGTCTGTGCCACGGTTGGGCACCGGCTGCATACATGCTGCCACGTCCTAAGCGGGCAATCACGGTGACTTCGCCAGCTGGTAAGGCTATCAAGTTCTATCCATCCGACGTGAAGGCATTGGGTACCTTGCTGTGGGCAGAAGCTGCACCGTCCACCCGCTTTATCGGTGGTCGTTGTAACACCAAAGATCCTGCGAAGGATCAGAACGGTCGCGTAACCGATCAGGCTTGTTTCGACACCAACCCAGGCAGCTGGCACCAGACTGTGGTTAACCAGATTGGTGTTGCCAAGCGCAGCTTCGTGATCGATGCAACTTACGATTACGAAGTGTGGAACCAGCCGGTTCTTGCATATAGCTACACCTACTTCAACCCACAGACCGGTCGCGCTTACAACACCGCCAAGGAAGCCATGATCGCCCGTGCTAACTACACGAGCGACAAGTTTGCGACCTACCGCAGCAACACGGCAGTGAACATTGTCGGTGTGAAGATGAACCTGAGCTACATCGTGGAAACTTCACCTACACATTCCGAGACCGATGGCCCACGTAATGACGCCATCAACAACGTCTCTTACATGTACGACCTGGAACTGGATGCCAAGGGCAACATCATTGGCGGTGAGTGGTACACCAACCGTCATCCGGACTTCCTGTGGACGCCAGCTGCAAACCAACGTGCTGTGTCGTACTACAACCCGAACGAGCTGTGGGATACACGTAACCCGCTGCCAGCACACTGGACGGGCCCTGCAGTCAATGCATCACGCTACAGCCAGCCTCTGACTTCGGTGGTGGAACAGTTGTTCAAGTTGTCTGCAGGTCAGTAAGTTTTGTGCTGAGTAAGGCTGATTTGGAAGCTGTGCGATAAGAATCTGTCCAGCAGCCCAGGCATTGCAAGGTTCGCCTCTCGCCTTGCCAGCCGCGCATGGCCATCCAATCAGTTTGATGGGCAATCCAAAGCGGGTTACCCCTTAGCCTATTACGCCTCTACTCGCCGCCGGTGAGTGGAGGCGCTTTTGTTTCCAGCGTCCGGCTTGTCTCTAATCCCTCAAACTGCACTACTGATATCTCCGACCCGGTTCAAGATCTGTTGCGAGTAGCTGTCAGCAGGGTGCAGAGCAGTGCAGAAACCGGAATGTACTGTTGTTATATGAGGCTGCAAATTTCTTGGTGCGATAGCACCCTAGCAGTTCGACTTTCCCTTGCGGTGGCTTTCGAGCAGCACATAAGCCCTGATCACAGCTGCGTAGTAAGATAATGAGCAGATTCTCAGTCCCAATGCAGTTCCCCACCCCCCAACACCTGAACCCGGCCGCCGACATGGATTCTTCCTGCCTCGACTTTCAGGGTTAACACATTGGGCCGGCCCATGGTAGTACCTTGCAGGATGGTGGCGTCGAGCGGTGTCTGCCCCTCGGTTGCCAGCCAATAGCCCCCCAGATTGGCAGCTGCAGACCCCGTGCCTGGGTCTTCTGCAATGCCGGTGTCCGGCGTCCAGAAAAAGCGCGATTCGAAACCTTTGTCGGTACGTGCAAATACATACGCTTTGGGCTTGCCCGTATTGTTGACGCTGTAACGACGCATCAGCTCATCATCGGGTTTGCAGGCGTGCACGTATTCCGGTGATGCCAGCGGAATCATCGCCTGTTCGTTACCGCAGCTCACCCATAGTGCTGGACCGCCAATTGCTTTTTCCGGTAAGCCCAGCATGGCAGCCAGTTCTATTGTACTGGCAGACATAGGGCGGTGTTCTGGGCTGTTGGCGGTCAGCGTCCAACGATCACCATTGGCATGTACTGGAATGATCCCGGCTTGCATTTCCAGTGTGATTTCGTCCCCACACTCTCTCAACTGGCGCACCACATGTGCAGTACCCAATGTGGGATGTCCGGCGAAAGGCATCTCATAGCCAGGGGTAAAGATCCGCACTTTTGCAGTGGCACAGTCGGAAGGGAGCAGAAAGGTGGTTTCAGACAGGTTGAACTGCCGGGCGACCATCTGCATCTCCTGGTCGCTAAGCGCTGATGCGTCTTCAATGACAGCCAACGGGTTGCCGCCGAAAGTGGTCTCGGCAAACACGTTCAGGATCTGATATCGGATAGCTGGCAAGACAAGTCACTCCTATGAATGGAAATAACGGAAATAAGGTTATAGAAACGCTATCCCGCTTGCGGCAGTGCATGCCGTTATAATCAAGACTTCCTCTGGGACATTTACATTCAAAAAACAAATGATTCGAAAATTGATCGGCCGCGTCTTCAGGCTAACCAAGCGCCATGGCGGCGGCCGGGTGGTCATTCCGCTCAAACGTCACGGAATCAACCGTGACCAATTGCCATCCTTTGCATTGAAAACCACGGACCAATTACAAGCCGCAGGTTATGAGGCCTACATCGTGGGTGGTGCGGTACGTGATCTATTGCTTGGAAAAGATCCAAAAGATTTTGATGTGGCGACCAATGCCACGCCCGAAGAGGTGCACAAGGTTTTTCGCCGTTCCCGTATCATTGGCCGGCGCTTCAAACTGGTACATGTACTGTATGGCGATGAAGTGGTGGAAGTGTCCACTTTCCGCGGTAGTGGCGATGCCATGACCGATGATGCGGGTCGTATCATCCGGGACAACACCTGGGGCAGCCAGGAGGACGACGCCAAGCGGCGGGACTTTACGGTCAATGCCTTGTTCTACGACCCAAACCGGGAAGAGATCATCGATTTCCACGGTGGGGTGGTGGATATCGAAAAGAAGCGTATCGCCATGATAGGTACGCCTGCTGTGCGCTATCGCGAAGACCCTGTGCGTATGCTGCGGGCGGTGCGTCTGGCAGCCAAGTTGGGGTTGAGCATCGACCCGCTCACGCGCAAACCGATACGTGAATTGGCCGGCCTGCTTGAGAATGTCCCATCCTCGCGCCTGTTCGATGAGATGCTGAAATTGTTGTTCAGCGGTCAAAGCTGGGCATGCCTGATGCAGTTGCGTGATGAAGGTTTGCACCACGGTTTTTTCCCGTTGCTGGACAAGATGATGGCGATGCCGAATGGCGAGGCCTTCCTGCGTGCTGCGTTGGAAAATACCGATCGCCGCATTCGTGAAGATAAGCCTGTGTCGGCCGGGTATGTCTTTGCTTCGTTGCTTTGGCTTGAAGTGCTGGATAACTGGGAAAAGCGCAAATCGGCAGGTGAAAAACCGATGTTGGCTCTCTTCGCTGCTATCGATGAGGTCGAGGCTGTACAGGAAGAGAAACTGGCGATTCCGCGTCGTTATGGCAGCACGACGAAGGAAATCTGGGCTTTGCAGCCGCGTTTCGAGCATCGTTCCGGCATCAAACCTTTCCGCTTGCTTGAGCATCCTCGTTTTCGGGCCGGGTATGACTTCCTCTGTTTGAGAGCCGGGTCGGGAGAGGTACCGCAGGAGCTCGCCGATTGGTGGACGGAATTCCAGGCCGCTGATAGCCAGAAGCGCGAGGCCATGTTGATACGCCCTCAGTCGGGCGACCCGGCTGCTAAAAAGCGGCGCCGTCGTCGCAGCCCGCGTAGCGGAGCCGGTGCAGCTGTGGATAACGCACAATGAGCATACGGGCTTATATCGGCCTTGGTGCCAACCTTGGGGACGCAGCCGGCACGGTGCAGGCGGCCATGCAAGGGTTGGCTACATTGCCAACAACCCGGTTGATTGCGACATCGTCCCTATATCGCAGTGCGCCGGTGGGTTATCTGGAGCAACCCGATTTCATCAATGCTGTTGCCGTTATCAATACTGATCTGACGCCGTACACTTTGTTGGATGGATTGCTGGCATTGGAAGAACTGTTCGGCCGGCAGCGCAGTTTTCGTAATGCGCCACGTACATTGGATATGGACCTGCTGCTGTACGGCGATGCAGTGATGCATGACAAGCGTCTGACGGTCCCACATCCACGTATGCGGGACCGCAGCTTTGTGCTGGTACCTTTGCACGAAATTGCGGCAGATTTGCATTTGCCGGACGGCAGCGTGTTGGCGGAGTTGGTTGCAAGCTGCGACCGAACAGGTCTACACAGGTTGTAGGCGGAGAAAATACAAAGGTAAGAACTATGCCCGCCAAACCGTTACAGGGAGTCGACAATGAGCCTGATGCGCTATCGCTATATCGTTGTTGAAGGTCCTATCGGAGCGGGTAAGACAACCTTGGCTAAACGCTTGGCCGAGCACCTGGGTGCCAATCTGCTGCTGGAAAAACCGGATGCGATCCCTTTCCTGCCCAGGTTCTACGAGGATATGCAGCGTTATGCGCTGCCTACCCAGCTGTCTTTTCTGTTTCAACGGGTCGAGCAGGTAGAGAGCCTTACCCAGATGGATTTGTTTGGCGGCCAGACGATTGCCGACTTCATCTTTGATAAGGATCCGTTATTTGCCCAGTTGATCCTCAGTGACGAGGAGTTCAGCCTTTATTCCACCATTTATCGCCATTTGCGCGTTCGCGCCCCCACGCCTGACCTTGTCATCTATCTGCAGGCGGATATAGAAACCTTGCTGGACCGGGTACGAAGCCGGTCATATGACTATGAAGCGCAGATGGAAGATAGCTATCTGCGCCAATTGGCAGAGCGCTATAGCCGATTCTTTTACGACTACACAGATGCGCCGCTATTAATTGTGAATACCGAGCACTTGAATCTGGCGGATGATGTCGATGACTTTCATTTGCTGCTGCGCTGCATAGACGGTATGCGTAGTGCGCGTGAATACTTCAATAAGGCCTGAGTCCTTGCTGTAGTTCCATGAGCACCGCAGTTGGTGCTGTTCATGACGTTTTCGACGATGCTTTGTAATTAACTTCATCCACGCTGTCTTTCGTTGGCTCTGCTGTACTCCTCCTTCTGCTCGTGATGCGCTGTAGTTCTGAGCAGGACATTAGTCGCCTGTTAATTCCCTGTAGAGATAGGGGCTATGTGGGTTGCCTGCACTGGCCAAGCCTTAGTCTTCCTTGCTGCCAAGCCTGTATGGGTGGTAGCCCATGCTCCCCATTTCATTGTTCTAATAAATAGAACTATTAGTTGGAATTCCAGATATTTATCGCGGCTATGCTGAACGGCAGAATGGCACCCGTAACGCAACCCACGGTGTATGTCAGTCTGGGCGCGATCTATCAGGATGATTCAAAGCTTGTCGCCGGATGGTCTTGAGGGACAGTGGGCAGCACGTAGGCCACTGTCCTAGGGCTAAGCAAGATTGTGAAGTGGTTCTGTAGTTGTATGACTTTGCACCAGCCTTGAATGTGTGAGCGTACGTAGTGAGGCTGCGCATAGATATTTAGGACATATATTTTTTATGATTCAACATTTATTTATCCGACCTGTCCGTAATACTGCGCTCTTGGCTGCGTTTTTTGGGTTGGTCTTACATGCATATATTGCGTTAAATGAAGTCGCGCTTGATTTTAATCCCTGCCTTATCGGTTTCTTTATTTGTTCTTGTGCACCCTATGTAATCGCAGCAGCAGTGGCTCATAAGTCCACTATGCCTATCCTGGGTTTTGGTGCAGCTGTTGGTGGGTTGATCTTCGATCTGAGCATTTATTACACGGTATTTTCTGCTTCTAAGGCATCTACCACCGCAATTATTTATTTGGTGGCGCCACCTATCAATCTCTTAGTCGTTGGGCCCGCAAGTGCTTTGATGGCATGGGGATTAATGAAAACGTACCAGGCTGCTGCAAATAAATTGATGGCGCAGATATAAGCTTATTTGGCCCTTTCCGGTTTCTATGCTGCGATTCATTCTGCTGATGGTCGCTCGCGACAGATCGTAAATAGCTTCCAAGGTACATGAGCCATATTCCTGTCTAGCCTGTAAGCCTAGATGTGGGTTACCGGGTGAACGTCGGAAATGGGTTGAGCCTACTGGTGACTTTCGGCTATTGTTGCACCGCATTCAAAAGATGCAGCCAAATGCTGAGAGCCTGTTTATGCTCAGTCGCGCGCAGCCATATAAAGTGGTGCAGCGCTACAACCCGTTTGTGTGGCAATACATGGGATTGCAGTCTGGTTTGGTGTGTAGCGCCTCGTCAGTTTCAGACTTTCCTGCGGAAGTCTCCGACGCATAGATGCGCTGCCCGTATAACCGCTCTGCAATATCATAAACAGGCTTTATGCACCGACACCATGTTGGTTTGGCTTATGCATAGCCTTGCTGAAATATAGAGCAAGCGCTTGATAAACTGACTGGATTTCCCCATGAAGATCACCGTTTCCACCCTGCAAAAGTTCAAGCAGGAAGCCCAGAAAATCGTCATGTTGACCTGTTACGACGCCAGCTTCGCCAGCCTGATGGCTGATGCCGGTGTCGAGATGCTATTGGTGGGTGATTCGCTAGGCATGGTGATTCAAGGCGAGACATCGACCCTGCCCGTTACGCTTGATCAGATGGTCTACCACACACGTTGCGTGGTAAAGCATGCCAAGCAAGCCATGGTAGTGGCGGACTTGCCATTTGGTGCCTACCAGCAAAGCCCACAGCAAGCATTCGACGCAGCCACGCGCCTGATGGCGGCCGGCGCGGAGATGGTAAAGCTGGAGGGGGGTGAATACATGGCGGAGACGGTGCGTTTCCTGGTGCAACGCGGTATCCCGGTCTGCGCCCACATTGGTTTGACACCGCAATCAGTGCATGCTTTTGGCGGTTATAAGGTGCAAGGCCGTACTGAAAACGATGCCGATCAGCTCAAGCGGGATGCCAAGGCTTTGGAGGCTGCAGGTGCTGCGGTAGTGCTGATGGAAATGGTGCCGGCCACATTGGCCAAGGAAATCACAACCAGTTTGCAGGTGCCTACCATTGGTATCGGCGCGGGGGTCGATGTCGATGGCCAGGTCCTGGTGGTGTACGACATGCTGGGTGTCTACCCCGGCAAGAAGGCGCGTTTCGTGAAGAACTTCATGCAGGGGGCGACCAGTATTGGCGGTGCGCTCGAAGCGTATGTGCGTGAAGTGAAGGCCAAGACTTTTCCGGCGGCTGAACACAGTTTTTGAGCAGCATCGGTGCTGATGCTCTCTTCCAACCGCTTGATATTGCGCGACTTCCAACCAGCCGATGAACCGGACTACATCGCACTGCGTACTGGCGTGCAATTTGGCCGGCTATATGCTGCGGATGAAGTCAGCCCTGAAGCCAGCCGACGCCTGTTGGCTATGTTCATCGATTGGCAGCACGAACCGGTACGTACTCGCTGGCAGTTGGCGATTACTCTGCGGGCAAGTGGCGCACTGATTGGATCGTGCGGTGTCCGTACGCTTGAACCGGGTGAAATGTCACTTGGTTGCGAGCTGGGTGAACGTTACTGGGGGCAGGGGCTTGCGGTGGAAGCGGTAGACCGCCTGCTACATTTCGCTGCTGAACAGTTAGGTTGTCAACGGTTGGTTGCTGATACATTGGCGGCGAACCAGTCTGCGTTGGCATTGGCCCAACGTCTGGGCTTTAGCGTCGAGGCCGATACTGGGCCCGTGCGTGAATTCAATGGCCAGTCTTGGCCGGCTGTGCGTCTATCCAAGACGTTGGCCTGATAAGGAAAGTTTCCCTCCTATGCAAATCTTCACCACCATCGCCGATTTTCGCGCCTGGCGCAAAAACGCAGGCTTTGTTGCGTTCGTTCCCACCATGGGCAATCTGCATGAAGGCCATATTTCGCTCTGCACAGCAGCGAAGGCTCGTGGCGGTAAGGTGGTTGTGTCTATCTTCGTCAATCCATTGCAGTTTGGTCAGGGTGAGGACTTCAATACCTACCCGCGCACCTTCGAGGAAGACTGCGCCAAACTCAAGGCAGTCGGGGTTGATGCCGTTTTCCATCCGGGGGTAGAGCAGCTTTATCCACGCATCGAACAGCAATACAAGGTTGAACCGCCTGCCATTCAACATGAGCTGGATGGTCAGTTTCGCCCCGGCCATTTTCGTGGTGTCGCCACCGTGGTGACCAAGTTGTTCAATATTGTCCAGCCCGATGCTGCAATGTTCGGCAAGAAAGACTTCCAGCAGCTCAAAGTGATCGAAGGCATGGTGGCTGATCTGGACATGCCGGTGGAGATCGTGCCGGTTGATACGGGCCGTGCTGCCGATGGCTTGGCGCTGTCTTCGCGAAATAGTTATTTGACAGAGACCGAGCGGCAGGAGGCGCCCCGTTTGTACCGTAACCTCTCCACCATCAAGACTGCACTGGAAGCGGGTGAGACCGACTTCGTCAAGCTGACAGAAACCGCCCGTGCTGACTTGGAAAACCATGGTTGGCGAGTTGATTACGTTGAGATACGCGACCAGCAACGGCTGGAACATGCCCGGCCGGGTGACCGCGAAATGGTGATCCTGGCGGCCGCCCGTCTGGGTAAACCACGTCTGATCGACAATCTCGAAGTGAATTTACCAGCTGCTTAAGAACCTATTTACGATCTTACTGTGCAGCTGTGATCAGGGCTTATGTGCTGCTCAAAAGCCCCCGTAAGGGGGACGCCGAACTGCTACGGTGCTTCGCACCAAGAAGTTCGCAGCCTCATGTACCCAAGTACACTCCGGTTTTTGCGCTGCTCTGCATCCCGCTGACAGCTGCTCGCGACAGATCGTAAACAGGTTCTAAGAATCTATTCAAGTTCTCGCGAGCTAGGGCAAAACCAGGCGAAAACACTCGAGTGATATGGATTTACCCATTGTGAGTATCGTTTTTCGGATCCTTTTCTCCTTGCTTTGTCCTAACTCAAAGAGAATTTGAACAAGTAGGCGTATCGTCCCGACATTCGCTTCAACATCACGGCCGTGTTTAAAAGCTCGGTCTCTGTATTGGAAATACCATGCAACGCCATCTGCTCAAGTCCAAACTGCATCGCGTCACCACCACCCATGCTGAGCTCAACTACATTGGTTCATGCGCTATCGATGAGAACCTGCTCGAAGCGGCAGATATCCGTGAGTATGAACAGATAGATATCTGGAACGTGACCAACGGTGAGCGTTTTCAAACCTACGCTATCCGTGCGGAACGTGGTTCGGGCGTGATTTCTGTAAATGGCTCGGCGGCGCGCCGGGTGCAGGTAGGCGATATCTTGATCATCGCCAGTTTTGGCGTATACGAAGATGCCGAGATTGCATCGCATGAACCCAGACTCGTGTTTGTCGATGCAAAGAACGGTATTGCAGAGCTGTCGAGCCTGACCCCGGTGCAGCCGGTGTAAGCTGGGGTGATTTGAGGCTCATGTGTATTACTGATGGCTAGCTCACCGCGTGTGGCTGTGATTACGGCGTATCACCGCGAAACATCTACCCAGCTGGCTCGTTGTATTGAAAGCGTGCGTAGTCAGCGCTATCCGTGTACGCATTTCCTGGTGTCGGATGGTCATCCGCAACCGTGGGTGGGGGCAGAGGCTGTTCGTCATGTGCAGTTAGGCGCAGAGCATGTTGATTACGGTGATACGCCGCGTGCAGTGGGTTCATTGCTAGCATTGCGTGAGGGGTTTGAGGCGATCTGCTATCTGGACGCAGATAATTACTTTCTGCCTATGCATGTCGCCGGTCTGGTATCGGCATGGGAGGCAAGCGAGCGACGTTTTGAGGTATTGAGTACCCGACGTTTCTTTACCTATCCTGATGGCCGGCTTATGCCGGTGCAGGATGATCTGGCTCCTGTGGCATTTGCAGATACCAATTGCCTGTTCCTTACCGGAAAGGCACTGGATTTGACGCCCATTTGGGCATTGATGCCCGAACCTTTTCATCTGATCGGAGATCGTATCTTCTGGCAAGCGCTTCAGGCTCGCGGTATTCGCTGTGCGCATCTTCCCCAGATCAGTGTGGCTTATACCAGTCACTGGAAACACCATTATCAAATGTTGGGTGAAGCCGCCCCGCCTGACGCCAAGGATATAGGTCCCGGTTTGATCGAAGCGGCACATTGGTGGCAGAAGCAAAGCGAAACCCAGCGTGCACGCCACATTAATCTCATTGGTTTTGATCCCGGCCCTGCCTTGGCGCTCAAGTTGGTTGCAACTGCCCAGCCTGATTGATTTGGATAACACCTTTCTAAACAGAGTCATGACCATGGATACCCAGCAGATAAAACAGTATTTCCTTGATTTGCAGCAGCGCATCGTTGTTAGTCTGGAAGCCGCTGACGGTGGCAAGTTCTTGCGTGATGAATGGAAACGGCCGGCTGGCGGAGGTGGTCTCAGCTGCCTTTTGGAAGAGAGCCAGTTGTTGGAGCGAGCGGGTGTGGGTTTCAGCCATGTCACAGGAGATAAGCTGCCCCCTTCAGCCAGTGCCCACCGCCCCGAGCTGGCAGGTCGTGCCTGGGAAGCCATGGGGGTGTCCCTGGTTTTCCATCCACGTAATCCGTATGTGCCGACTGTTCACTTGAATGTACGAATGTTCCGCGCTTTTGCCGACGGACAAGACGATGTCTTCTGGTTTGGCGGTGGCATGGACTTGACGCCTTACTATGGTTTTGAGGAAGACGCGGTTCATTTTCACCAGACCTGTGCCGATGCTCTTGCGCCATATGGCGATGACAAATACCCACGATTCAAACGCTGGTGTGACGAGTACTTCTTTCTGAAGCATCGCCAGGAACCACGGGGTATTGGCGGCATATTTTTCGACGACTTCAACGAGCTTGGCCTGATCGACAGCTTTGCCATGGTGCGCGCAGTGGGTGATGCTTTCCTGCCGGCTTATCTGCCGATCGTGACACGGCGTCGCGACATGACTTACGGCCAACGTCAGCGTGATTGGCAAGCTTACCGCCGCGGCCGTTATGTTGAGTTCAACCTGGTCTGGGATCGGGGAACACTGTTCGGTTTGCAGTCTGGCGGCCGTACTGAGTCAATTCTGATGTCGATGCCACCCGTGGCCAACTGGCGCTACGACTACAAGCCTCAGGCTGGAACGCCGGAAGCGACCTTGGTCAGTGAGTTTCTGACGAGCCGTAACTGGTTATAGCCATAGCTTGCTGTGACACCGTTGTGCAGCAGTGATTTGCCATCATATGTTGTATTGAAGCCCCCGTTATGGGGGCTAAGTTATTTTTGTACCTCAGCTGTTCGTGATTGGTCGTGAACGGGTTCTTGGAACCTGTTCACGATCTTACTACGCAGCTGTGATCAGGAGTTATGTGCTGCTATGTGTCCTGCTGACAGCTACTCGCAACAGATCTTGAACAGGTTCCCAAGCTTGGTATTCCTGAGCGCTTATCTAAACTGCAGACAGTGACTGTTTTCAGTAGGTGTCGGCTATTGGATTACTGCGTTGAGGTTTTCCCAAGATCCGGGGTATGCCCAGTGGGATAGCACTGCTAATAGCCGGGTATGGCGACTGTATACGGTTAGGCACTCAATTGAATGGGTGCTGGCAGACCAAATTGTCAGTCTCTTAATCGTGTGTACAGAGGTATCTGGTAGGTAAGTTGTGGCCAAGGCAACGTACAAAGCGTTATGGACCAGCTGGCTGCTGTGGTGTGCTGCAGTAGGGATAAGCTCGGCTGTGCCAGCCGTGCATATGCCTGTGACTGTACTTGTCGAAACCTATCCGCCGTTTGTTATCGAAAATGCGGGTACACCAAGCGGCCCTTATGTGGAAGCGTTCGTACAGCTTGCTGCTGCGCAGGGGATTAAAGCACAGGTGGTGACTATGCCCATCCGTAGGGCGATTTCTACGGCGGTACAGAATCCAGGTTACTGTGTATTGGCCTTGAATTACACGCCGACTACTGTAGAAGGCCTGTCATTCCTGGGGCGGATCGCGCCTATGGAAATCTGGGTATATAGCCGCCAAGGTCTGACTGGCGAGATCAATCGCTTGTCTGATCTGAAGGGCTTCAGAGTTGGCAGTATCGATATCGCAGAGATACGTCAGTTGCTGGAATCGGAAGGTGTGGCCTATGAGGCTCTGCAAATCAACAGCCGTGGCTTACCGATGTTGATGGCCAGACGCTTTGATGTGTTGATCAGCGATATAGGACCCGCGCTTACTGCAAGTAAGGCTAAATACCCAATCGAGCGCCACTTTCTGATGACCCGGATAGAACGCTGGCTTGCCTGTAACCCTAGTACTGAGCAGGGAACGCTGAATGCATTGCGGCAGGTTGCGCGCGATGGATTGTTCGTGGAGTCCACGCAGGATATCTGGATCAAATATGGGCTGGACGACTATTACCAGCGTGTGCGTAATGAATGGTCGGCAACAGCCAAGCCCTAACTTTCTGTTTCCAGCATGCTTTACCGACTCGGCCGATTAATTTGTGGTTTGTGTTTCATTTAAGTCGCATATTCATAAGTTTTTGTCACGATTATGCAAATAATAGATACTATTTTTTATGTAAGTGTTTGATTCTAATAGATTCATGCGCTGCACAAAATTATTGCAACTGCCGTCCTCGGTCCGCTAGAATCATTCAAGCCTGTCGAAGCCCTGGTGTGGGTCGGCAGGCTTTGTTTTCGTTGCGCTCGGACGGCTGTTACCGACCCCTTTAGCGTTGAACGACCGCATTGCGAGACCCGCGCAGTGCAGCCGCCGTAAGAGCCTGTTTACGATTTGTCGTGGGCAGCTGGCAGCAGGGTACAGAGCAGGACATAAGCCCTGATCACAGCTGCGCAGCAAGATCGTGAATAGGTTCTAAGAGAGAACCTCGACAGGTTGGCTCAACGCAACGCCATGTGTGTTTCCACACCGGCCGGAACCGAGCGTCGCTTTCCCCATAAAGGGGCCGCAGCGTGGTGGTATACGCCAAAAGCCTACCTGCCACTGAATGCCGCTCCGCACGTACACGGGTATCACGCATATGGATGACAGACAGCGCCGTCTCGACGGTACGCTCTACCGCCGCAGTTTCGAGCAGGACTCCTGTGGCTTCGGCCTGATCGCGAATATGGACGACAAGCCCTCTCACTGGCTTGTTTCCACTGCTATCTCATCGCTCGCCAATCTGACTCACCGCGGTGCGGTGGCGGCTGATGGCAAGTCGGGTGATGGTTGCGGGCTTTTGTTCCGTAAGCCCGATAGCTTCCTGCGCAGCGTGGCGCATGAAAAAGGTTTGGAGCTGGGACATCACTACGCCGCTGGGCTTGTGTTTCACAGTGTCGATCTGGAAGTCGGCAAGGCTTCGCTGGCGACCTTGAAGGCCCAGTTGGAAGAGCAGGGCCTGGAGGTTGCCGGATTCCGTACTGTGCCGACCGATACCCGCGCTTGCGGCGAGTATGCACTGAAGACGCTGCCGGCCATTGCCCAGATTTTTGTCAATTGCCCTGCCAATATGGATGCCGCCAGCTTTGAGCGCCGTCTATATATCGGCCGTCGTCTGGCCGAAAAGGCCAATCTTGCGGATACCAGTTTTTATATGCCGACTTTGTCGGCCCACACCATGTCGTACAAGGGCTTGGTGACGCCGGAAAACCTGCCGGTGTTCTTTCCCGATTTGCAGGATGAGCGTTTCACCTCATCGCTGGCTGTGTTTCACCAGCGCTTCAGCACGAACACCTGGCCGGAATGGAAACTGGCGCAGCCTTTCCGTTATGTGGCGCACAACGGTGAAATCAATACGATTTCGGGCAACCGGTCGTGGGCGCGGGCGCGTGAAGCCATCATGGCGTCACCGCTGATTTCGAACATGGATGACATTCGCCCCATTGTGCAGACTGATGGTTCAGACTCGATGAGCCTGGACAACATGCTCGAAGGCCTGCTGATGGGCGGCATCGATTTCTTCCGCGCGTTGCGCCTCCTGGTGCCGCCTGCCTGGCAGAACGTGGACAGCACAGATAAAGAACTGCGCGCCTTCTACGAATACAACTCCATGCATATGGAACCGTGGGATGGCCCGGCCGGCATTGTGCTCACCAATGGCCGTTACGCTGGCTGTATGTTGGACCGAAATGGCCTGCGTCCTGCGCGTTATGTGCTGACCCGCGACCGTCACCTCACCATCTCGTCGGAAATCGGCGTTTGGCCTTACAAGGCTGAAGATGTTGTGAAGAAGGGGCGTGTACGGCCCGGGCAGATTATCGCGGTTGATATGCAGTCCGGCCAGTTGCTGCTGCCGCATGAGATTGATGCCAAGCTCAAGGCAGCTCACCCTTACCGGCGCTGGATCAAGCAGTACGCCAACCGGCTGGAACTCTCGATGGATGAGGACCGTGGCCGGCCGGAATTGAGTAAAGACCAGCTCAATATCTTCCAAAAGCACTTTCAGATCAGCTTTGAAGAACGCGACGCTGTGATCCGTGTGCTGGCCGAAGAGGCTCAGGAGGCGGTCGGGTCGATGGGTGACGATACTCCCATGGCGGTGCTGTCGCAGCGTGTGCGTTCGCCATACGACTATCTGCGCCAGCAGTTTGCCCAGGTGACCAACCCGCCGATCGACCCGATTCGTGAAGCGGTAGTGATGTCGCTCAATACCGTATTCGGGGCCGAGAAGAATATCTTTGAGGAAACTGCTGATCACGCGAAACGTATCGAGGTGAGCAGCCCCATACTCAGCTATGAGAAGTTCAAGCTGCTGACCAACCAGGCGGATGATCAATTCCGTTCCCAGACCTTCGACCTTTGCTATGACCCGGCTGCAACCGACCTAAAGGGAGCCATTACTGCGTTGACTGAGCAGGTGGTGCGAGCGTCTCGCGCGGGTTTGGCAATTGCGGTGCTGACAGATCGGCATATCGCGCCCGGCCGCTTGCCTATTCATGCTTTGTTTGCGACGGGAGCGGTGCACACCGCCCTGGTGAATGCTGGCCTGCGTTGCAAAACCAATTTGCTCGTCGACACGGCCACGGCGCGTGACCCACACCATTTCGCCTGCCTGATCGGTTACGGGGCGACGGCTGTTCACCCTTATCTTGTTTATGAGGTGATTGCGGACCTGATCCAGACTGGCTCGGTGAATGAAAAGCAGTCCGAAGCCATGAGCAAGTTCCGTAAGGGCATTAATAAGGGGCTGTTGAAGGTGCTCTCAAAAATGGGCATCTCCACCGTGGCCTCCTACCGGGGTGCGCAGCTGTTTGAAGCCGTGGGCATTGCAGATGAGATTGTCGAAACCTGCATGCCATTCACGGTAAGCCGAATTGGCGGCGCGAGCTTCGCCGACTTCGAAGTCGATATGAAGAGTCTGGCCAAGCTTGCGTTCAACCCCATGCGGCCAGTCACACAGGGTGGCTTACTCAAGTATGTGCATGGTGAGGAATACCATGCGTACAACCCCGAAGTGGTGATGCAGCTGCAAAAAGCTGTGCAGAACGGTGATTACACCGAGTACCTGCGCTATGCCGAGCTGGTCAATACCCGGCCTGTCGCCATGTTGCGTGATCTGATGCGGGTAAAGGTGGACCAGGCGAAGTCGATTGCAATTGACGAGGTGGAACCGCTGGAAGCCATCCTCAAGCGTTTTGATTCGGCAGGTATGTCGTTGGGTGCATTGTCGCCCGAGGCGCATGAAGCGTTGGCCGAGGGTATGAACCGTCTCGGCGGCCGTTCCAATAGTGGCGAGGGTGGTGAAGACCCGGCGCGCTATGGCACGATCAAGATGTCCAAGATCAAGCAGGTCGCATCGGGCCGTTTCGGGGTCACGCCACATTATCTGGTGAACGCTGAGGTGTTGCAGATCAAGGTTGCACAGGGCGCAAAGCCCGGCGAAGGCGGGCAACTCCCTGGTGACAAGGTGAGCGGCCTGATTGCCCGCCTGCGGCATGCTAAGGAAGGCATCAGCCTGATTTCCCCACCGCCGCATCACGATATCTATTCGATTGAAGACTTGGCCCAGCTGATTTTCGACCTTAAGCAGGTTAATCCTTCAGCGCTGGTGTCGGTCAAACTGGTGGCGGAGCCGGGTGTGGGTACGGTAGCTGCCGGTGTGGCCAAAGCCTATGCCGATCTGATTACGATTTCGGGTTACGACGGTGGTACGGGTGCTTCACCGCTGTCTTCTGTGAAATACGCGGGTTCGCCATGGGAGCTCGGTCTGACCGAAGCTCAGCAGGTGCTGCGCGCCAACGGCCTGCGTGGCCGTGTGCGGGTGCAAACTGACGGTGGTCTGAAAACCGGTCTTGATGTCGTCAAGGCTGCCATCATGGGGGCGGAAAGCTTCGGGTTCGGTACTGGTCCGATGGTGGCGCTGGGTTGCAAGTTCCTGCGCATCTGCCACCTGAACAATTGCGCAACCGGTGTCGCTACGCAGGAGATCAAACTGCGTTCCAAGTACTTCATCGGTTTGCCGGAAATGGTAGTCAACTACTTTACCTTTGTTGCCCGTGAGACCCGGGAGTGGATGGCCAAGCTGGGTGTACGTTCGATGGAGGAATTGATCGGACGGGCCGACTTGTTGGAAGTGCTGGAGGGTGAGAGCGAGCGCCAGGGTAAGTTGAATCTGGCCGTATTGTTGAACCAGGGTGGTATTCCTGAAGACGAGCCACGCTTTTGCACGGCTGACAGCAACCCGAGCTTCGACAAGGGCGAGCTGGCAGAAAAAATGATCAAGGATGCTTTGCCAGCCATCGCAGCCAGGACGCCGCTGGAGATGGAATACAACGTTCGCAATATCAACCGCTCCATCGGTGCGCGGCTGTCGGGCGAGATTGCGCGGCAGCATGGGGCAGAGGGGTTGCCTGCCAATAGCTTAACGGTGCGTTTGAAGGGGTCGGCCGGGCAGTCGTTTGGCGTTTGGAATGCCAAGGGTCTGAACCTGACGCTGGAGGGCGACGCCAACGATTACGTGGGCAAAGGGATGAATGGCGGGCGTCTGGTGATCTATCCCCCTCGGGAGGTGATGTACCAACCGCATGAAGGCACGATCATCGGCAATACCTGCCTTTACGGCGCTACGGGTGGCGAGTTGTTTGCATCGGGTCTTGCTGGCGAGCGGTTCGCAGTGCGCAATTCAGGCGCATTGGCCGTGGTGGAAGGCTTGGGTGACCATGGTTGCGAATACATGACGGGCGGCTGCGTGATTGCGTTGGGTCAGACCGGCCTGAACTTTGGTGCGGGGATGACTGGCGGTTTTGCCTTTGTTTACGACCGCGATGAGAAATTCGCCTACCGCTACAACAATGAGCTGATCGACATTCACCTGATCAATGGTGAAGCCATGGGCCAGCACCGTGCTTTCCTGAAGGAAAAGATCGAGCAGCATGTGGCGTTGACCCGATCGGTGATCGGTGCGCAGATCCTGGAGGACTTCGACGACTATGTCGATTACTTCTGGTTGGTGAAACCCAAGGCCACCAAGCTTGACAGCCTGCTAAAAGATTAATCAGAACGCCTCCCTCGTTCAACGAGGGAAGGACGTCGAGGACACGATGATGGGTGATGTATTCCAGTTCCTGAACCTGCCGCGCGACCCAGGTGCAAAGTTTGACGCCAGCTTTCGCCGCAGCAAGTTCATTGAAATCTATGCGCCGCTCCAGAAGAGTGAGGCGGCAGACCAGTCCAGCCGGTGCCTAAGCTGTGGCAACCCTTACTGCGAGTGGGAATGCCCGGTGCACAACTACATTCCGAACTGGCTCAAGCTGGTACAGGAAGGTAAGTTGTTCGAAGCCGCCGAGTTGAGCCACAAGACCAACTCTCTGCCGGAAATCTGCGGCCGGGTCTGCCCGCAGGACCGCCTATGTGAAGGTGCATGTACGCTCAATCAGGGTGGTTTTGGCGCGGTGGCGATCGGCTCGGTGGAGAAGTACATCACGGACGAAGCCTACAAGCAGGGCTGGCGGCCGGATATGAGTCAGGTGGTGAAGACGGACAAGCAGGTGGCCGTTATCGGGGCGGGGCCGGCGGGTCTTGCTGCAGCTGACATGCTGGTGCGCAATGGCGTAAAGCCGGTGGTATTCGACCGGTACGAAGAGATTGGCGGCCTGCTGACCTTTGGCATACCGGAGTTCAAGCTGGAGAAGGAAATCGTCCTTCGCCGCCGTTCGATCCTGGAAGAGATGGGCGTTGAATTCCGTCTCAATACCGAGATTGGAAGCGATATCGCGTTTGAGGCGCTACTGCAGGATTACGACGCGGTCTTCATGGGGATGGGGGCTTATCAGTACCTGAAGGGTGGTTTTCCTGGCGAAGACCTGCCGGGTGTGCTTGAAGCCCTGCCTTTTCTGGTCAATAACATCCGGCACCGTATGGGCACCCTGCCAGAGGGGGAGACCCATGTGAGCATGGAGGGTAAGCGTGTCGTGGTGCTGGGCGGTGGCGATACCGCCATGGATTGTAACCGTACCAGCATTCGTCAGGGTGCGGCCCGGGTGACCTGTGCCTATCGCCGCGACGAAGCCAATATGCCGGGTTCCAAGCGTGAAGTAGCCAATGCCAAGGAAGAGGGCGTCGAGTTTCTGTGGAACCGCCAACCGGTCGAGATTCTTCAGCAAAATGGGCAGCTGGGTGTGAAGCTGGTCACCACGCAATTGGGTGAACCTGACGCAAAGGGGCGTCGTGCTCCTGTCGTCGTGCCTGGGTCGGAAGAGATCATCGCTTGCGATCACGTCATCATCGCCTTTGGCTTCCAGGTTAAGCCGGAAGATTGGTTTGCTGCCAACAGTATCAAGACGGATGAGCGCGGTCGCACCTTGGCGAAGGAGCGGCAAGCCTTCAAATATCAGACCAGTAACCCCAAAGTCTTTGCCGGTGGTGACCAGGTTCGGGGAGCCGACCTTGTTGTGCGCGCCGTGTTTGAAGGGCGCCAGGCCGCAGAAGGAATATTGGCTTATCTCGGCGTTTGGTAAGCCAGGTAGTTGATGGTCGACGCTGCCTTCACCGATTGGTGGGGCAGCGCATCACCCCATCAGGCAATTTTTGCAAAGGTTGTAGGTTTTGCTACGGCCTTTTGGAACCTGTTCAAGATAGGTTGAGAGCAGTTTTCAGCAGAGCGCAGAGCAGCGCATAAGCCCTGATCACAGCTGCGCAGCAAGCTTGTGGGAACCCGTTCTTACGCAACCAATCCGCTCTGCAATGGTCTGGATAAGTACGCAGGGGAGTTTGAGTTTCACTGAGTAGCGTCAGGTCGCCCTATGTATTTCCTGCCTGTTTACGGTCTATCCCATCTTTGGGAACGGCACTTGCCCGCTCTACCAATAGCAGCGTTACCCGAACGCGGCCCTACTGGAGAGAAATGATGCCTACCATCCAAAACAGAAAAGATACGGCGCCGCGAAAACGTACTGAGCCCGATGCCGTTCATATGCTGCTCGAAGATCACAAAAAGGTTAAGAAGCTGTTCAGCGACTACAAGAAGCTGATCGGCAAAGGTAAGGCCAAGGGAAAAAGTGAACTTGCGCAGCAGATTTGCTTCGAACTAATGGTTCATACCGCGGCAGAGGAAGCCGTTTTCTACCCAGCCATGTTGTTGGATGAGAGCACAGAACGATTGATCGACGAAGCGACCGTAGAACACGCGAGTGCAAAGACGTTGATCGCGCAGATATCCAGTATGAAGCCAACCGACCCGCTTTACGACGCCACTGTCACGGTACTTGGTGAGTACATCAATCATCATGTCAGGGAAGAGGAAGAAGAAATTTTCCCATTAGCCAAGAAGAGGCTGGATTTGGCTGAACTGGGTGAGGAAATGAGCAGGAAGAAGGAAGAGCTGATTGCTCACAGCGAAAGGAAGCCTTCGTAAGTATTACAAGCCTTGTTTGCATGCATACCAAGCATCCATGCGACTTACTGCCGGAACTTGTTCGCGTCTGTCACGAGCAGCTGCTAGCAGGGTGAAGCACAGCAAAGAGGCCGGAGTGTACTTTGGTACATGAGGCTTTCGAGCAGCACATGAGCCCTGATCACGGTTGCGCAGTAAGACTGTGGGCAGGTTCTTAGAGGAGAACATCATGACTCCAGAAATACACCCGATTACCACGCAGATGAAGTTGCCCAGACGGAGAAAACCCTTCTTCCTTGTGTTTGGCGACAAGAAAAAGAGCCAGACCGAACGTATCAGAGAGTGTGAAGTGGATGAGTTCGGCGCGATGCTTGCTCCAGCTGTCCACGATGTGTATGCGGCAAATGCCGAGTTCTTCACCCGATAGGGAAGAAGACACGGAAGTGGGTAGCCATTACCAAACCCTACAAAGCGAGGAAAAAATGACGAACCATCATGAAATACCCGTTTTGCTGATGCGTCCTGTTGTATCCCATGCGCAGGCTGCCCGTCGCCTTACGACCGTGCAGGAAGAAGGGTGGGTCAACCAGGGGTGGGACGATTTCGACCCCTTGCAGCGCCAACTTGAAGAAGCGACAAATGCTGCTGACGAGCAGCCGGCCCGGCAGAGGAAGCCAGAAACAGTTTATCGTCGGCAGGCTGCGGCAAGAAAAAACGCCGTATAGGTTTCTCTGGAGATTGGATTGGTAATCAGCAGTTAAAGGGCGAAAGTCGGCGAGTCCACTGGCCATCGGCTACATTGGAGTCGGAAGTTCAGCCCACAAGCGTGCTTGATGCTGCAAACCATCTATCTTCATTCTCTTGCCCCACCCAAGCCTGCCTGGGGACAGCCCTGCAATGGCTGTGGTGTGTGTTGCGCGGCCGAGCCCTGCCCGGTGGCCCGACGTCTTTTTCGTATCCACAGCGGGGGATGCCCGGCACTGGTCTGGCAGTCTGATGTGTCACGTTACGCCTGCGACTTGCTGTTACGGCCGGAACAATATGGCCGGCTGCTGCCGGTTTCCTGGCGGCGTTGGTGGTGGCGCAGGCAGATAGCAGCGGGGAGGGGTTGTGACTCTGATGCGGAGTTTACAGCCTAGCCATTTGACTGATACTACCCATTCAAATAATCCATCCTTCGCCGATTGCTTCTGCTTGCTCCAGTACCGTCTGTACAGCTTCTTCCTGCTGATCTGGTGGGTATTTATATTTCCGTAGTATTCGCTTCACCATCAGACGCAGCTTGGCCCGTACGCTTTCCCGCTGTGACCAGTCTACTGTCACGTTCTTGCGCAGGTTTTCAGTTAGCTCATGGGCGATCTTCTTGAGTGTCTCATCATTCAATTCGCGAAGCGCAGATTCGTTGTTGGCCAGCGCATCGTAAAAACGTAGCTCATCCTCTGTCAGCCCCATGGTGTAACCTCGGCTGGCTGCCTGATGGAATTTCTTAGCCATCTCGATCAGTTCTTCAATGACCTGCGCCGTTTCAATCGAGCGGTTCTGGTAGCGCTGAATGACTTGAGATAGAAGCTCGGAAAATTTTCTGTTCTGTACGACATTGTTTGCAAACTTGGATTTGATCTCGCCTTCGAGTAACCGTTCCAGTAGCTCTACCGCCAGATTGCGCTCTGGCAGGTTGCGTACTTCGGCAAGGAATTCGTCACTGAGCAGGCCAATATTGGGCTTTTCCAGGCCGACGGCATCGAAGATGTCTACTACTTGTTCTGACACCACCGCAGTGCTGATGATCTGCCGAATGGCTAGTTCGCGTTCTTCGTCCGTTTTTTTCTTGGCGCTGAGTTCGCGTTTAGTCAGGATGATTTTGATGGCCTGGAAGAAGGCTACTGAATCCCCCCGGTTTTCGTGGAGGCTCAGTTGTTAGAGACAGGCGAACTGTGCCTGCTCGTTTAGCTGTCGGTAATAAGCTGTCTCCGCTTCTGCTGGTGGCACGTAGCCGATTGAGCTTAGTA
>NZ_JBQXDJ010000030.1:0-49116 GCF_052601015.1 Chitinimonas violaceus
ACGCTGCAGGTTGATGGGCATCAGTGGCGCGTGGCCTACGAACCGCTCCATCGTTTCATCGAAGCACGGCGCACGCCATAAACCCGAAGCGCCTGCCGTGGATAGATGCTGCTCGCCGGGGGTTTACCTTAATTCACGTATCCGGCAGATTGCAGCACGTGTCTAGTCAGCGCTCATTGGTCCGGTTGCCAGAATACCCAGCCCACCCGCGTTGCCAACTGCTGCGACAAGTTCGGGTACGGCGATGTAGCTCATCCCTGGACAGATCAGGGGGCGCTCAATACCAAACAATTCTGTGATGCGGGTACGCATGGCGGCAGGACTCAAAAAGAAAGACAATCAAAAGTAGTGGCGCTCAAAATACAATCAAGCACTTGCTTTATTCATATTCACACGAATTAATCTTTTACCCCTTACCTAGCGAACCCTATCCATGCTTATTGTTGCTATTGGCTACTTTTACGTTATCGGCATGGTGGCCATCGTCGCAATGCTTAGCGGCCATTTCATTTCCGGTTTCTTCACCTTGTTTTTTGCCGGCATCGTACCGGGCTTTCTCTGGTTGAGCACCTTAAGCAAAAAACGACGTGCAGCACGGGAACGCGCCATACAGGAACGTAACGAGGCCTGTATCGATAAAGGTGACAAGGCGGCCGACAGTGCTACCGATGCTCACGTTGTACACGACAATACAGCCCCAGCGGAATCTCCATCGATACGCTAGTCACCAAACCCGCAGTACACAACAGAGCCTGAAAACGGTTTTTTTCGTCTTGTCTCGCCCTAACTCGCAAGACTTTGAATAGGTTCTAAGGTAGGCAGATCAATAATCACCATTAATACTCAGGTAAACCCGCATTTTCTTGTTGTCGCCATAGCCCAAAGCAAAGTAAGCAGGACCAATTCGTGTATCGCTACCAATAAATAAAGCAACCGAATGCAAGGTTGATCGTTCCACATGCTGAAGATTCAATACCTCAGAGTCCCATAGCCGAGCATTTTCAAGCGAGGTGCCCCAAAAAACCGATCTGCCTAAGAACCGCGATAACTTGCCAAAATCTTGAGATGCCCTAATTTGTGTACGGACAATCTTTCCGGCTCGTATTTCATTCTCGACATACCCAGAGAGCTTAAATAATCCCCCTACTGCGGGTAATACATCGAATCGTTTAGTATCGGAGACAGCGCCATTGACACTGGCTAAAAATGACCAACTACCTATTTGAATAGCCTGCTTCAAATCCAGAACACCCGAATAGAATTCATCCTCTTCGTCGGCGGCTCCCAAGCTATGTAATGAATGATACCAATCCAAACGCGCATAGCTACCCTCACGTGGATATTTGGCATTATCCAGCTGGTCGTAACCTATGCTAAATCGAACACCGCCGTCATTCACTTTAAACTTGTCGTTGTCTCCACTAATCGAAGTCGCATTGAACTTTGTGCGCTCAACCCCCAGCCTGACTTCACCCCAACGTCCCCACGCCGAACCCACATCAAAACCAATAGTTCGAGATGTTTTTCGATAATCTAAGGTTTTTATCCCCGCCGCATATACAGCCACTGGCTTCGTATTCCAATTGGCATGCAATGCCACGAATAATTCGCCATTAAGCGTTAAGGGCTGATAGATATCGCTATATATTCCTCGATTTTCCCCTAATGTAAGCCGTGTTTTAAACTCAGCACCCAATGCATTTAGCCATTTTCGTTTGTACTGGCCAGAAAGTTGGAATCCCTGTGAGTCTTCAAAGTCAGTATGCAGCCCCAATCCAAAATCCAGATACCTCGGCCCCCAGGATTTTTCCCGTGCGGATAAATTGACTGCATACCCATCCTGTACAGGTACAAGGCGGTAATCAATCTGTTCAAAATCGTCACGGCCATATACATAGGTAAGCCGCTTCTCCAATTCATCAACATCCAATGGCTTGCCCAGCTTCACATCCAGTAACTCCCGCAGCACAGCAGGGTTAACAAAGCGCGTTGGCTCAACATCCACAGCCCTTATCAAACCTGACTTGAAGCGCCGCGACTCAAGTTTCGCTCGCCAATTGGCATAGTCCGTTTCACTCACGCTCAAAGAACGCAGCATAGGCAGCAAGTCACGCGCGGCTTTTTCACCAGCCAACTGTGCAGTGGCACCGTCAGTGAAGTCGGCAGAAGACATAGCGCCAAGACTGGGACGTATCAAAACATCACGGGTATTTAACGAACGAATCTGTTCATCCACATTGCGCTGAGTTAACACCCGCATGGTTTGGTCGGAAATAGCCAATACATCGCTGGTCTCTCTGCGGCTTAGCAATGGCGAACCAACATCCACGGCAATGACAACCTCGCCACAAACACCACGTGCTACATCCACCGGTAGGTTGCGTGCGATACCGCCATCAATCAGCACACGTGTATCCCGCTCCACGGGGGGAAACACACCGGGCACTGCCATACTGGCACGCATCGCACCTGCCAGATCGCCACGCGACAAAACCACTATATCGCCACTTTCCAAGTCAGCTGCTACAGCTCGATAAGGCAACGGTAAGTTGTCAAAAAAATCGACTGTTGCACCTTGCACCAACCGCCGGATCAACAAATCTACCTTTTGCGTGCCGAGCGCGCTCTTAGGAAACAACATATATCCGCTATCGGACAAACCCAGCTGAAACCCGCCCAGGCCGACCCAATCATCCTGCTTATCGTGATAACGGCGCTGCGCTCGACTGGGGCGATCATTCAATACATCATCCCAATCGATAGTTATTACCTCTTTACTGATTGCATCAGCCGTTTCACCAGAGGCATATAGCCCCCCCACCAACGCGCCGATACTTGTTCCTATCACGCAATCAACGGGAATGCGCGCTTCTTCCAATACTTTCAGTACCCCGACATGCGCCAACCCACGGGCACCGCCCCCGCCCAGAACCAAAGCTACACGTGGGCGTTCGTCTGCATAGGCAAATGTGCCCACCAAGAACACGAGTAACACGGCAAAACGGAATAAACGCGACATCTACAATTTCCGGGGTCAAAAATGTAATAACCTGTTTACGATCTTGCTACACAGCTGTGATCAAGGCTTACCTCATATACCTAAGTACATTCCGGTTTCTGTGCTGCTCTACACCCTGCTTACAGCCGATCGCGACAGATCACAGGCTCTCAGGGTTTCCGGAACCAGAGTAGCTGAGAATATCCGGGTACGCCGGCCCACAATGAGCGAGAACGTAATACCGATCTACAAGACTGTTCCTAAATAGGATTATCTACTCCGCAGAATAAGCGCCCGTTCAAAACCAGCAAAATCTACTCCCGTTCTACAGAGAGTGGTTTTTCCATTCGCTTCTAAAACCCCCAGCTCAAACACTTTGGCCGTTAATTTGTAGAAAGCTTGCTCAATCAAATTGATATGTTATAACATCTTTCAATGACTACCTCACCTACACTTTCGCTGGAAGAGAATCTCACTGCCGCTGCGCAATGGTGCGCCAAGCGCGGTGAGAAGCTGACAGACCAACGCCGTGAAGTCTTGTCACTGCTGCTTTCTGCGCCAGGCTCAATGAAAGCCTATGACTTGTTGGCCGCCATTCAGAAACAAAAACCGACTGCAGCCCCACCAACGGTGTACCGGGCGCTCGACTTTCTGGTTGCGGCAGGCTTAGCGCATAAGCTTGAGTCAAAAAATGCGTTTGTGGCTTGTTGCGACTTCGAACATCCGCACCACGGCGTAATGCTGATCTGTAACCAGTGCCATACGGTGAAAGAGCTCAGCGATGAAGTGTTGGAGGCCAGGTTGGCTGAAGATGCTGCGACCTACGGTTTTAGCGTGGCCGCGCAGGACATCGAGGTAAAAGGCCTGTGCGCCAGCTGCCGTAATAGTGAGAACGAAAGCAATCCATGAAACGGCAAACCCGCTTGATAGCACTGTCGGCCTTCCAGCGTGTATTGCTGGTCATGCCCTTGCTTACCTTGCTTTGGGCCGCAGTCTGGTGGGCGTTGGGGAACGAAGCATGAGCTTGCACTCTCACCCACATTCACACACAGAGGCAGTGCCAAAGGATGCGGCAATCCACCTGCATAACCTGACACTCACCTACCATCGCCACCCGGTTGTGCATCACATCTCCGGTGGCTTCATGGCAGGTGAGCTCACTGCCATCGTCGGCCCGAATGGCGCAGGTAAGAGTACCTTGCTCAAAGCGATCGTCGGTTTGATGCAAACGCCTTCCGGCGCCATTGAATTTGCCCACCTGAAACCACGCGATATTGCCTACCTGCCCCAGCAAGCTGCCGTAGCACGGGACTTCCCGTTGTCGGTTCAAGATGCCGTATTGCTGGGTGACTGGCGTTGCTCGGGTTGGTTTGGACGGGTCAACCAGGGAGCGCGTCAACGTGCGGAAGCAGCATTAAGCAGAGTAGGCTTGGCCGGCTTCGCCACACGCCCATTGGATGAATTATCCGCAGGCCAATTCCAACGCGTATTGTTCGCCCGCCTGCTACTGCAAGATGCAAGGCTGATTCTGTTGGATGAACCGTTCACCGCACTGGACGCAAAGACCACCGCGGACTTGCTAGATGTGATTGCCGGCTGGCGACGTGAAGGCCGCACAGTGGTTGCGGTATTGCACGACTACGAGCAGGTGAGAACCTACTTTCCCCAAACGCTGCTGTTGGCGAAAGAATGCATTGCCTGGGGCCCAACAGTCGACGTGTTGACCCCCGCCAATCTCGCCCGTGCCAACGGCATGCCACAAAGCTGGGATGAAGGCGCTGCAGTCTGCCATCGGGATGAAACACCGCCACCATCTGAACCACATGATCACGCCCTGCACACCCACTGATTGCCACACGGCAGATTGAAGTTGAAGTAATGAGCCCTTACGAAATCCTCTGGCAACCGTTCGCTGAATTCGCATTCATGCGCCACGCGCTTATTGGTTGTCTTGCACTGGCGCTTGGTTGCGCCCCCATTGGGCTCTTTCTGGTACTGCGCCGTATGAGTCTGGTTGGTGATGCGATGAGCCATGCCATTCTCCCCGGCGCCGCTATCGCTTTTATTCTCTATGGTCTCTCCCTCACCGCCATGAGCATAGGTGGCTTGATAGCCGGCCTGGTGGTTGTACTGGCTGCTGGCCTGGTCACCCGTGCCACCCAGTTGAAGGAGGACGCAAGCTTTGCCGCCTTCTACCTGGTGTCACTCGCATCGGGGGTATTGCTGGTATCCAAATGGGGTAGCAATGTCGATCTGATGCATATCCTGTTCGGCACCGTACTCGCTGTCGACGCCACTGCGCTGACTTTCCTTGCCAGCGTAGCCACGATCACCTTGGTGGTACTGGCAGTACTGTACCGCGCATTGGTCGTGGAAAGCTTCGATCCAGAATTCCTGCAAAGCATGGGAGGAAAAGGCGCCTTGGCCCACTTCGCCTTCCTGATCCTGGTAGTGCTCAACCTCGTGGCAGGCTTTCAAGCCCTGGGTACATTGATGGCGGTTGGCTTGATGATGTTGCCGGCTGCCAGCGCACGGCTATGGGCGAAAGAGCTGCCCGCCATGCTGGCGATTGCTCTCGCCATTGCCCTGATGGCCGGTTACGCCGGTCTACTGATCTCCTACCATGGTGACCTTCCCTCAGGCCCAAGCATCATCCTGACAGCGGGTTTGGCTTATTTTGCCTCGCTGGCTTTCGGTACCCGTGGTGGCCTGATCAGACGCTGGCTCGGTCGTGAGCACCTGGAAGCCTAGTACACCGTATTCCTCCCTATTTGAAAGTATCCGATGAGAATGTCCCCTTGGCTGTGTACAGCGCTTGCTGTACTTAGCCTTCATACGCTTGCCGACAAACTTCCAGTAGTTGCCTCCTTCAGCATTCTTGGCGACCTGGTCCAGCAAGTCGGCGGCGACAAAGTGGAAGTCAAGACCTTGGTCGGCCCAGATGGTGATGCGCATGTCTACCAGCCGAGCCCACAGGATGGCAAAACGCTGGCTACAGCAAAAGTTGTCGTACTCAATGGCTTGGCATTTGAAGGCTGGATGGACCGACTGGCGCGGGCAAGCCGCTATCAAGGCGCACGGGTAACTGCCAGCGACAAAGTGAAAACCTACCCTGTCGATGAGCACGATCATGCAGGTCACTCGCATGACCACGGCAAAACCGATCCACACGCCTGGCAAGATCCCAGCAATGTACGGCTATATGTCACAAATATCGCTGAGGGGTTGGCGAAAGCGGATCCGGCCAATAGCGCTTATTACCATCAGCGGGCAGAACAGTATGGTAAGGAACTCGATGCACTGGAAAAGTGGGCAGACACGCAACTGGCCAGCATCCCCCTCGCCAAACGGCGCGTCATCACATCCCACGATGCTTTTGGGTATCTTGGTCACCGGTTCCAGATCACCTTCCTGGCGCCACAAGGTATGAATACCGATGCGGAGGCCTCTGCAAAAAGTGTTGGGCAGTTAATTCGCCAAGCCAAACAAGAACGCATCAAAGCCATCTTCGTTGAGAATGTCAGCAACCCTAAGCTTCTGGAGCAGATCAGCCGCGAAACGGGCGCAACAGTAGGTGGCCGGTTGTATTCCGATGCGCTTTCCAAAGCCGATGGGCCAGCTGCCAATTATTTGGCCATGATGCGCTACAACATCACCACCTTGGTGACAGGGATGAAAAATAACTAAAAGTGCAGTGCGTGGGTACACATCATCAACTGCGATATCCGAGGCCCCACCCCGCTATAAAATGGCCCTATCCGGCTGTATTGCAAGACATTGCTCACATATTAAGTGCCAAGGAACTGTTCCCCAGTTTCCGCAGTCAACTGTCATAGCCCTCCCCCAATCTGGAGAAGTAAATGCATTGCCCCGTCTGTAAGGAAACCGCGCTGGTCATGAGCGAACGCGCTGGTGTCGAGATCGACTACTGCCCACAGTGCCGCGGTGTCTGGCTTGACCGCGGTGAACTGGACAAAATCCTGGAGCAAAGCCGCAGCACCGCGGCCCCTGCTCCCCAACCAGCCTACCAGGCGCCGCAACCACAACAGTATGCTGACTCACGCCACCACGGCGACCGGCATCACCACGATAAGCACTACGGCCAAAAACCCTACCGCAAGAAGAGCTTTCTGGAAGAGCTGTTCGATTAAATTCATATAAAAACGGCAGCCATAAAGGCTGCCGTTTTTATTGAGCCGTTTCATCACGCCTCCAGCCAGATCAAGGCTGCCATACGTCCCGTCGTTTTATCGCGGCGATATGAAAAGAAACGGTCTGGGTCGCCAACCGTGCACCAATTACCACCATACACCTGGGTGACACCGATGGCAGCCAACCTCTGCTTGGCCAGTAAATAGATATCCGCCCACCATTTCCCCTCTGCCACGCCAGGCAGAAAGGCTTCCGCGGCAGCCATATCGTTAGCGACGAACGCATCGCGCACCTCGTCGCCCACTTCGAAGGCTGTTGGCCCAATAGCCGGCCCCAACCAAGCTACAATCTGATCGGCCGGTCCAAGACGCGATACTGTCGCCTCCAACACCCCCCCGTGCAAGCCACGCCACCCTGCGTGCGCCGCACCCACAGCACTACCATCCATACGGGCGAATAACACTGGCAGGCAATCTGCCGTCATCACTGTACAAACCGTACGGGGGTGAAAAGTCACTGCTGCATCAGCCTGCGGCACAGTACCCACTACACTGGCGGCATCAATAACGGCAGTACCATGCACCTGTTCAAGCCAAACTGGCTCTGCCGGCAGATCAGCCGTTACAAGGGCCCGATTGGCCGCCACGTTTGCTGGCGCGTCACCGACATGGGTACCCAAATTCAAGCTGCTGTAGCGCCCCGAGCTTACCCCACCCAAGCGGGTTGTCATCAGCGCGCTTACCCGCACAGGTGCTGGCCACTCAGGTATCAAAGCATGGGCTAACCATTCTTTCATATGGCTTCCTTACGCAACTGTGCAATCAATTGAAGCATGTCTACCGGTATCGGACTTTCCCACTGCTGCTGAGCCCCAGTTTCCGGATGCACAAGGGCCAGCTTGGCTGCATGTAGTGCCTGCCGATTAAACACCACCAGCGCGGCCTTGAGCTCGGTCGAGAGACTTCCCGGCCTTCCGCCATAAACCGGGTCTGCTGCCAGAGCATGGCCCAAATGGGCCATATGCACGCGAATCTGGTGGGTACGGCCTGTTTCCAAACGACACTCCACCAATGTGTGCCGCGGATAGGACTCGACGACGCTGTAATGGGTAATCGCAGGCTTACCCGCTTCGACCACAGCCATCTTCAATCGGTTCTTGGGATCACGGCCTATCGGCGCATTTATTGTGCCATCACGTGTCAGTACACCCTGCGCAATCGCCATGTAATGCCGCTTTACCGTCCTTGCCTGTAGTTGCCTGACCAGATCGGTCTGCGCCTTCAAGTTGCGAGCAACCACCATCAATCCACTGGTATCTTTATCTAGGCGATGCACGATTCCAGCTCTGGGGACGCTGGCAAGATCGGGATACTTATACAACAGACCGTTCAGCAGGGTGCCCGACCAATTTCCCGCAGCTGGGTGAACCACCAACCCTGCCGGCTTGTCGATGACAAGCAAGGTAGTGTCTTCATACACAACGGGGAATTCGACCGGCTCGGGTTGGTACGCTACTTCCTCTGGGTCTGGCTCTGTCATCACTTCGACGACTTCGCCACCCCATACCCTGGTTTTTGGGCTAGCAGGTTTGCCATCAAGCAAGACCCTGCCTTCGTCCATCCAACGAACAAGCCGACTACGGGAATAGTCGCTTAATACAGCAGCGAGTGCCGCATCAAAGCGGCCACCGCTATTACTTGGCAATGTGACGCGTACGAGCGCGTCCGACTCGCTATAATCTTCTGCTTCGATATCGGAGTGTTTCATGAAGCACATTGTAACGTTACTGACCGCCACCCTTCTGCTCGCCGCCTGCGCAGGCACGCCCAAATCTGCGGCAGATAACGCCGGACCCGGCGTAGAAGAGCTCTACACCGAAGCCAAAACCGAACTGGACGGCGGCAATTACACCCGTGCCGTGAAGCTTTTTGAAACACTTCAAGCGCGCTATCCATACGGCAAGTATGCGCAACAATCGGAGTTGGAAGTCGCTTACGCCAATTTCAAAGATCAGGAGCCGACTCTGGCGCTGGCCGCAATTGATCGCTTTCTCAAGCAGCACCCAACGCACCCCAATGTCGATTACGCGCTTTATCTGAAGGGCTTGGTCAACTTCATCGAAGACCGCAGTCTGTTTGCTCGAATTTCACGTCAGAATATGGCTGAACGGGACCCCAAAGCCGCACGCGAGTCCTTTGAAGCTTTCAATGATCTGGTAACCCGTTTCCCCAACAGCAGCTATACCCCTGATGCACGCGACCGGATGGCTTTCCTCGTCACAGCGCTCGCCGACCATGAGCTGCATGTCGCCCAATATTATTTCAACCGCGGTGCTTATCTGGCCGCAGCCAATCGAAGCAAGAGCGTGCTGGAAAATTACGCCAATACCGACCGGGTGGAAACTGCACTGTTCATCATGGCAGCCTCCTACGACAAACTCGGCCAGCAAGAGCTACGTGATGATGCCCGACGTGTAATCAAACAGAACTATCCGCAAACAAAACTCACTGAAACAAACATTTTTGGTGAATCGCCTTGGTGGAAGCTCTGGTAATTGCAAAAAGGTGTTTACAAGTACCAGCAACCTCCTTATTATGCGCGTCTCTTCGCTGCAGCGCAGCTTTCAGCGAAGCCCGAGTGGGGGTATAGCTCAGCTGGGAGAGCGCTTGCATGGCATGCAAGAGGTCATCGGTTCGATCCCGTTTACCTCCACCAAAGATTCAGATTAGTCAGTCCCCATGCTGATTAATTTACAGGTTAAGTCCCCATCGTCTAGAGGCCTAGGACACCACCCTTTCACGGTGACTACCGGGGTTCGAATCCCCGTGGGGACGCCAGCTTAAAACCTAGAGCTAGCAAAAACTAGACTTTAAGTTCACCATAGAAGTTGCATGCAGTACGTTTGGGGGTATAGCTCAGCTGGGAGAGCGCTTGCATGGCATGCAAGAGGTCATCGGTTCGATCCCGTTTACCTCCACCAAGAATTCGGTCGATTAGCCCCACACTAATTGACCAATAGGCTAAGTCCCCATCGTCTAGAGGCCTAGGACACCACCCTTTCACGGTGACTACCGGGGTTCGAATCCCCGTGGGGACGCCACTAAAAGCTGAAATCTCAGCGTGCCGTTCAAAGAAAAGCCATCCTCTCGGATGGCTTTTCTTTTTCTTAGTAATCTGTTCAAAGCCTCGCCGTATCGCTGACGCGCAGAAAACTTTGAACAGGTTCTTACTTCTGGCGATAACACCAGCACGCCTACTCACCCATCGTCGTCATACAGCTACAGGCTATTCCGATACCAGCCGATGTAGCACATCACTCGCACTTTGCTGTAACGCGTTTACGAAATCCGGTAACAAGTCATTTGCCGGACGATGATTTGGTAACACCATACCAACCCGATAGGGAATGGATACACTGAAACGGCGGACATGAAGTCCATCACTCGCAAATGCTGACGCAGTCAGCGGATTGATGATGGATAAGCCTATCCCCTCCCGCACCATGGCACATATTGCTACCGCACTATGCGTCTCTACAGTCATCAACCGCTTGATCCCCTGCTCCGCAAATACTTGATCCAGCAATAACCGGTACGGATCGTGCCCTGACAAGCTCACAAAGGGCAGTTCCAAAAAATCAGCTGGCGTCAGTACAGGCTTGGCCAAGAGCGGATGTCCCGCAGGTAATACACATACCTCATCAGCCAGTATCAAGGGTTGAAGGCTAGTTCCAGAAGGCACCTCATGCTGCTCAATCAAGCCAAGGTCAAATCGTTGGGCACTTAGCCAAGCTTCCAGTAACGGCGGTTCCTGTGGGGTGATGGACAACTGCACGCCCGGCGCATCCTTCAAGAAGCGCGCACTTGCGAGAGGCAATAGCGCATGCGTAAGTGCCGGCAAGCTAAGAATGCTGATCTGCCCTTGCTCGCCCCTTCCGAGCTGTCGCGCCGTACTGATCACCTGGTCCAAGCCCTGGTAGCTACGTTGAACCTCCGCAAACAATGTCAATGCACGGGCAGTGGGTTGCAAACGCCCTTTGGTGCGACTGAACAGTGCATAACCCAATACATGCTCCAGCCTTGCCAATTCACGGCTCAAGGTCGGCTGAGAACTGTGCATAAGACGTGCCGCTTCTGTGATGTTGCCAGTACTCATTACTGCGCGGAACACATCAATCAAGCGGTGCGATATAGGTTCAGCCATATCAAAAATGAATAGTTACCTGAAATAAACCTATTGGACAGCATGACAGCTTGAGCCCAGCATGCCAAGTAATGACTCCATCTATCCACACAATGTGATTTCACTGGCTAGAACCTGCTTACGATCTGTCGCGAGCAGCTGTCAGCAGAGCGCAGAGCAGCACAATAACTGGAATGTACTTGGGTACATGAGGCTGCGTAGCAAGAGCGTAAATAGGTTCTTAGAACACCAATTTCCGAAAGCCATACCATGCTGTCTATCGCATCCGACCGACTTGTAACCCTCGCCAATACTTATGGCAGCCCGCTCTGGATCTACGATACGGCCATCATTCGTGCCCGCATTGCCGCACTCAGATCGTTCGATACCATTCGGTTTGCGCAGAAAGCATGCTCCAACACGCACATTCTGCGACTTATGCGGGAACAAGGCGTAAAGGTGGATGCGGTATCGCGCGGAGAAATACTTCGTGCATTGGCAGCTGGTTATGACAGTACAGGCAGCACACCTGGCATCGTATTCACCGCAGACCTGTTCGATGCCCCTACGCTAGCAACCGTAGTTGAGCACCAAGTGCCGGTCAATGCCGGCTCTATTGATATGCTGCATCAACTCGGTACCGCATCGCCTGGTCACAAAGTGTGGCTACGTATCAACCCCGGTTTTGGCCACGGCCATAGCAACAAGACCAACACGGGTGGTGAACACAGCAAGCATGGTATCTGGCATACCGAGCTAGGTACCGCACTGGATGCTATCGCTAAGCATGGCCTGCATCTACAAGGCTTGCATATGCACATCGGGTCTGGTGTCGATTACAGTCATCTGAGCCAAGTCTGCGATGCCATGGTCAACCTGGTACGGCAGACCCATGCCAAAGGCCACGATTTACACGCCATCTCTGCAGGGGGGGGCCTGTCGATTCCCTACAAGGACGGTGATGCCACCATAGATACGACCCACTATTTCGGGCTATGGAATACCGCACGCAGTAAAGCGGAAGTAATCGTTGGCCACCCGCTTGGGCTTGAAATTGAACCCGGCCGTTATCTGGTTGCAGAAGCCGGATGCCTACTGACAGAAGTACGCGCAACAAAACAGGCTGGCAACAATCATTTTGTATTGGTGGATGCCGGCTTTAACGAGCTGATGCGCCCAGCCATGTACGGCAGTTACCACCATATCAGCCTAATACCTGCCACTAACAGTGTCCGGCCGCTGGGTGAAAGCATTATCGCCGGGCCATTATGCGAATCGGGCGATGTTTTTACACAAGGTGATGGTGGCGTAGTGCTACCTCGCGCTCTGCCCCACGCCGAAGTTGGTGACTTGTTGGTCATTCACGATACTGGCGCATATGGGGCCAGCATGTCTTCCAACTACAATTCCCGCCCTTTGATTGCCGAAGTGCTGGTAGATGGTGATGCTGACCGCTTGATTCGCCGACGTCAGACTATCGAGGAACTACTGGCTTTGGAGTCGGTTTAACGTGTATTGGCATGTAACGGTTCACCACCAAGCATGAAAGTGGTGTACCGGGCCAATACCGTTGCCTACCTTGAGTTGATCAGCCGCTGCCAGAGCCGTCTGCAAATAGTCACGTGCAGCCGCCACCGTACTGGTCCAGTCCACATGGCTTGGTCGCAAAGCCGCCAGTGCTGCGGATAACGTGCATCCTGTACCGTGCGTATGCTTTGTGATGACGCGCTGCCGGCTAAAGCGTATTTCCCCGGCGGGTGTAACCAACCAGTCCGGGCTTTCCTCACCACCCAAGTGCCCACCCTTCATCAACACAGCCCGCGCACCCAGCTCTAGCAACGCCCTGCCCTGTTCAAGCATGGCATCTTCAGTCTCGGCCATAGTACAGTCGAGCAAAGCCGCAGCCTCTGGCAGATTCGGTGTAATCAACGTAACGAGCGGCAACAGTCTCTGCCGCATCGCCTGGATGGCAGAAGGTTCAAGTAATGGATGGCCGCCTTTGGCAATCATTACGGTATCCAGCACCACATAAGCACCACAATATTGACCCAGACAATCCGCCACTGCGTGGATGACCCCTGTATTGGCCAACATACCAAGCTTCACGGCATCAATCCGGATATCGCTGAAAACTGCATCAAGCTGGGCAGCAACAAAATCGGGGGGAATTGGGTGGACTGCCTTAACACCGCATGTATTCTGGGCAGTCAATGCCGTCACCACACTCAGGCCATAAGCCCCAAGTGCAGAGAATGTTTTGAGGTCGGCCTGTATACCAGCACCACCACCCGAGTCGGAACCCGCAATCGTCAGTACATTGGGGATCATGATCGAGCTCCACGAATCTCAGCGCTCAACATGGCGGCAGCGGCAGCCGGATCTGCCTGCCCACAAATCGCCGAAACCACAGCCACACCATCCGCCCCAGCTTTGATCAACGGCCCGGCCATACCAGCCTTGATACCGCCGATTGCGACCGCGGGTAACGGCTTCTCGCTCATCAACTGGCCAAAGGTGCTCAAACCAATCACCGGAGAAGCATCAAGCTTGGTGCCGGTTGGATAAACCGGCCCCACCCCGATGTAATCCACCAGCTCTACAGACACCTCAGCCATATGTACGCTATTCGAAGTCGATAGCCCGAGCAGTTTGGTTGGCCCGATCAAGCGGCGCACCACATCAACCGGCATATCCGCCTGGCCGACATGTACACCAGCCGCATCGACAGCCAACGCAATGTCGACATGGTCATTAATGATCAGCGGCACATTCAGCGGATCAAGCACTGTCTTCAACGATCGCGCAGCTTCCATCCACTGGCGCTTCTTCCAATGCGGTGCACGCAGTTGCACGATGGTCACACCATGCTCTGCGGCCATTCTTGCCGTTGTTACCATCCCCTCCATACCGCCACAAAGCTCAGGGTCCAGTACAAGATAAAGCGAGAGGTCAAGCGGCTTCATAGTTGGCAAACGCCAGTTGGAAAAAGACAGGGGATGACATGATCAACAGAAAGGACTCGCAGAGCGAGGATTCTCCACCACGCTGAGAGGCTAACAAGCCGAACACACAGGACAATGCAGCTCAAACTTAAAGAAACACGGGCTCAACTCAAGCAGCTGCGGGCAATCGAATCTCAACCCGTCCGCCACCCAGCCCGCTACGCGTCAGGTTGATCTCGCCACCATAGGCTGCAACGATATCCGCCACCACAGTAAGGCCGATGCCATGGCCCGGTACCTGCTCATCCAGTCTCACACCGCGTTGAAGAGCTGCGCTTGTATCGCTGAACCCCGGTCCATCATCTTCAAAACAGAGCACCAGACTTCGGTTTTCAACCCGCACAGAACAACGTACGCGGCTACGGGCCCATTTTGCAGCGTTGTCCATCACGTTCCCGCAAACCTCAAACACATCCCCTTCATCGAGCTTCCAACTGAGCTTTGGTCGGCAATCAATTTCAAATTGCAGATTACGCTCGGCGTAAACCTTACCCAACGAATCGACAATACGCTGTAAAACAGGGGCCAGAACCAAGGCTGGTGCAAAACGGGTCGCTCCACTTGCTCCCGCCCGGCCCAGCTGGTGCTGCACGATGCCATCCATGCGTGCAACCTGCTCTTCCACGGTCTGCATCAACGTGGTGGGGTCACTCAAGCCACCACGCAATACCGCCAGCGGGGTTTTCAGGCTATGGGCCAAATCACCCAACGCATCTTTGTAACGCCGCTGCCGTGCACGTTCCTGCTCGATCAATGTATTCAGGTTGTCAGTCAACGCTGCCAACTCAGTAGGGTATTGCTCTTCCAGCCGCGTCTGTTCGCCGCCTTCAATCCGGCGGATCTCACGCGCCACACGACGTAAGGGGGCTAACCCCCAACCCAGCAAAAGGGTCTGTGCAATCAACAACACCAAGGCTGCACCACCCAGCCAGGCCCATAGCGTGTTACGAAACTGTTTCAATTCGCGCTGGAACTCAGTGTCTTCCTCCACCACAGCGAAGCTCAACGGCTGTGCGCGGGGGCCATCCGCCCATAGCACACCATAGGCCGCAGTAAGGTAACGCTTGCCATCGCGTTCACGCTCGTCATAGAACCACTTGCCAGCCTGGAGTCCACGAGGAAACGGCGGCCGCACCCCTAAAGTGGAAGAGGATTGCCACTCTTCCCGATGGTTAGGATTGGAAACATTGGCATACAGGCCGGAACTCGGCAGGGAAAAACGAGGCTCTGTCAACGCTGGCGGCATCACCAAAGCACCATCCGCATCGAGCTCCGCAGCGGCCATAAGTAAGTAGACATCACCTTGCAGTCGTGCACGGTGGGCAGAGAGAGCACTATCAAAAAAAGCACGCTCAAGGGCGTAACCGGCACCCGCCAAAAAGCTGGTCAAAACAAAGAAAGCACCCAACATCAGCCGGGTGCGGATGGAACCAGACCCCATCAACCCGGCTCAAGTACGAAGCGATAACCCCGTCCGCGCAAAGTCTCGATCGGTGCAAGCGAGCCATCAGGGTCCAACTTGCGCCGCAATCTGCCTATCAGCACTTCCAGCACATTGCTGTCGCGGTCCTCATCGTGCGGGTAAAGGTAATCCGATAGCTCCTGCTTGCTCACCACCCGGGCCCGTTCACGTACCAGGTATTCCAACATGCGGTATTCAAATGTAGTGAGATCAACCGCAACGCCATTTACCCTGGCTTGCTGGGCAGAAAAATCGAGGCTGATCGGCCCCAACGTCAAGGTATCGGAGGCTGCCTTCAAAGAACGGCGCAACAACGCCTTCACCCGCGCAGCCAACTCCGGGTATTCAAACGGTTTGACCAGATAATCATCCGCGCCGGCTTCCAGGCCTGTCACCTTGTCCTGCCAGCTGCCACGTGCCGTCAGAATCAGAATCGGCAATGTCTTGCCGTTGGCGCGTATCTTCTCCACAACAGACAAGCCACTGAGCTTTGGCAGGCCCAGATCAACAATCGCAAGGTCCACTGGATATTCATTGGCCTGGAACAAGCCATCCTCGCCATCTGCGGCTTCATCCACCCGATAGCCATCTGCCTCCAATTGCTTTTTCAAGCTATGGCGCAATGGGGCTTCATCTTCAATTAAAAGTAATCGCATCGCTTAACCAGCCCGGCCCGTAGCCACATCAATGAATATCACTCTGACTTCACCCTGCGCTGTCACCACTTTAACCCGCCATACGGGCTGGCCATCGCGCTCGGCTCTTTCCACCGATAACACCCGCCCACCGCTCTGGCGCTGGGCAATCGCCGCAGCATCATCACGGCTTACATCGGCCCAAGCCGGGTTGGCAGCTATTAACAGCAGACAACTGAGGCAAAGCAGAAGTGGTTTCATCATCATGCTCATATCCATTCTGGCAAACAGGCTAGCCATTGTATTACGAGCAGCGCGAACAACCGTGTCTCGTATGGTTTGCCTACAGCCAAAAGCCAACGCTTGTTAATCGCCTAAATGGACCAGACCTTGATGACGCCTGCCCTATTTACATTGCATGGGTTCAATTTGAACCCAGGTACAAGGCGGAAAATACGAAAGCATAGTGACCCAAATCAGCCATTTAAAACGCAGACATCCACCTGAAGACAGATATGCAGGACAACTGCTCTTTTAATCCATAGTACATATTCCGCTACACCTTAGAACCTGCTTACAATCTTGCTGTGTAACCGTGATCAGGGCTCATATGCCGCTCGGCAATAAGGTGTGGTGTATACAGAATACAGAGCCAACCCATTAATTCACAGGTTCCACAGAGACGCGTACCTGCATAGTCCTGCCTGGGTTCTCACTCATAATCGTGCTGTATTGCTGACCACGATACTCATATTCCACACGGTAGCCGACCAAACGACGCTGCCAATCTTCCACAGTGCGACAACGCTTGATTTCGCGAGGTACTTCCTCGGTATAACCACCACGATCACGGTTGTCGATGTTGTCACCAGCCAACGCACCCACTACCGCGCCAACCGCTGTCGCTGCTTCGCGACCATGGCCTTTACCGACCTGATTACCAATCAGCGCACCGGCCAAGCCACCAATCACAGCACCGCCGTATTGGCGTTGGGCAGGCACTTCCCGCGTTTCACGAACCCATTCACTGCTGCATTCCTTACGTGGTGTGTTGGTCCGCTCGTATTCCGGTGTGGCGCTACGCACACGGGCAACATCAGTGAAAGACTCAGCATGGGCTGCTACGATGCTGGTGGCCAACAGGCAAAGGGTAGTAATACGTTTCATGGCGTGCTCCTTGTTAGTTAAGTTGCACGCAGTTTGCACTTGAGGCCGTGAACCGAAACTGAATGGTCGCCACAAAGAAAAACCGGCGCTTTTGCGCCGGCTGGTTGGGTCCTGAAACGGTCAAAATGCATCTGGCAGCTTCTGCAATATGATCAACCGCTTGTTTTCCAGGCGGACATAACCGCCAAAAACCAACTCTTTCATAATCCGTGCCACCATTTCACGCGAAGAACCTACGCGGTCCGCTATTGCTTGCTGGGTCAGGGGCTCATCTATCATGACCTGGCCATCACGCTCAATTGCCAAGTCTTCAAACAGAATGCGCACCCGCGTATAAACGTCGCGCAGCGCCAGATTTTTCACTGCCTCGGTCAACTGGCGGGTCCGGTGCACCAGATTCACCAAGACCTTGAACTGGATATGTGGGTGATTGTGCAGCAATGCGAGGAAATCCTCCTTCTGGATCACCAGGAAGGTGCACTGATCTTCCGTTTCAACCGATGCAGTACGTGGCTCATCATCCAACAGCGCCAACTCACCCACGTACTCGCCCGGCCCTAATACCGCGAGGATATATTCCTTGCCATTTACATCGCTGACGTACACCTTCATTCGTCCCTGCACCAGCAGGAACATCGAGCTACCAGCCTCACCTTCGTTGATGATAATGGTGCCCTTGGCATACGTTCTGGAAGCCGCAGAGGCTTCTACATGGGACAGCTCTTCATCGGACAACCCAAAAAAGAGGGGGATCTGTTTCAGTGTGGCTCTCATACGATGCCCTCCACGGTAATACTCTTCAGTTAGTGACCCGACGAAGATGCCGCTTTTTCCGCATCAGCCGTTGGTTTCGCCTCAGCCGATTTCTCTTCAGTCGCTTCCGTCCCGCCACCAATCTCGATACTGGAAACCGCCGCCCCCTTTTTGGGTGGGTCGGGTAATGGCGGGATCACCTCCAGCTTATTCTTAGCCATGTATTCATTCATTTCCTTCCAGCCGGAAAAAACATCGGCCTTTGAAACCCGGGGGTTACGCTGGAAACAATCTTCCAGCGATCGCCCCGTATGCCGGCAGGCTGCACCGATGGCACGACCGTTGAGCTTGGACTGGTTAGCCAACTCGGTGATTCGCTCACAGCCAGATAAGCCCAATACCAGCACAGCCAGAAAAAAAATGCGTGTAGTCATCGTATTCCGGCGTTGATTTCAAATAAGTTCAAGTAGTACTTAAATTGTAAGCCACTTTCCCGCAATACCTAGTATTCCGACCAAAGCGATAACCTCGGCGTTTCGATCACTCCACCTTGAGAGGTAAGTTAGGTGTTTCGCCAAATCGTTCCGGCGCATATAAAGCCTCAACGCGCGTGGCTGGCAAAGGGAATTCGCCACGCGTATTGAAACGCACGGTGTATTCCAGCACATGGCGTCCCTTTGGCAACCAATCGTAATAAGCGCGATAGGCTGTCTCGCCCTTTTCCTCAAAAGCCGGCCAAGCACCTTCGCGATTTTCCTTGCTTGCAAGAATAGTCGAGTCGGTTGCCATGCCACGCCCAAGTAAAGTAGCTCCCGCGGGGATCGGATCATTCACGGCAACCCAGGTCATATCGGCTTGAGCGTCGATTGTCAGCCTTGCCCGCCAGACCTCGCCACGTGCAAATGTCTTACCCTTGGCGTCTACAGGTTCCCAGCGTTTCTCCACCCGGTAACCCGCGTTCAATGGCGCCCGTAACGGTATTGCGGCCCGAGCCTCCACTATGGCCCACGGCTTGCCTTGACCTTGATGGGTCAACTGCAGGCTGGCCGGCTTTTCGGGCCACGCGAGTTTGAGCGTCCCACCCTTGGGCGACTTTGCCCAATCAAATCGGGTTTCATTCCCAAGCTTCGCTACAGTACTGCCTGTAGGCACCCCTGCTTCCGCTTCCTGCGCAAACCGGCGTAACGCCAGCGCGCCCCAGGCATTGGCGACCGTTGTATCCCAATGCCCACGCTGCTGCCTGCTGACCACGCCACGCGCCAGCCGACCCAGGTCAGCACGATTGCCCTTCACGGTCAACGCATCCAGCAGAATCCTGGCGGCATCGGCATCGGCGGAATCCATACTCCACCATGCATCGTCAGCTACAGCAGTCGAGAAATTCAACGAAGTCCCCGACATATCCAGCCTTGCATTGAGAATCTGCCGAGCTTCCTTCAGTTTTTCCGGTTGTTTAGGCAGGTCAGTCAGCTTTTCCAGTACAGCGATCCAGTCCAGCAAGGTGGCAGTAGACCAACGGTTTGGCTCCAGCACCAAGCCATCAAGCATGGCTGGACGGGCAGCATCCCACCGCGCCAAGGCAGCAATGGCATCCAGCTTGCGGCTGGCCCGGTGCGTACTGTCACTCGGAAACTCCTCCCGCGCCAGACGGCCTTCAACATAAGCCGTCAAAGCCTGCTTCATCCGCTCACGCCCCTTATCAGGCAGTTCCCAGCCACTCGCAGCCGACAGCGTCAACAGATGTGCAGTCAGCACCGGGCTGCCTCGCTCTACCGTCGGGAAGTACTTGGCAAGGCCGTCGCTATCGAGATACCCATCCAACCTCGCCACAATGGCTTTCCAGGATGCTTCATCATTCAATCCCAAGGCTTTCGAGGTCTGCTGCTCAAGACAGGTATAGGGGTAAGCGCGCCAATAGTCGGCTACGCCATCCAGCGCTGCCACCAAGCTGGGCGACAAAGTAACGTTCACGCCACCACGCCCTGCAATTGCATCGGTCGGTCGAGCCAATGGCAGATCCAGATTGGGCGGAAGCTGCGTAATCGTCGCCTGCAGCACACGCACTGGTACTGCCGGGATAACCGACTGACTGAACGCCAACTTATCGTATTGGCGACCAGCGTTGTCCTGAACCATCACGGTCCAATCGAGTTTCCCGATATCGGTGGGCGTAACCACCGGCCAAATGATTTCTCGCGCTTCATCGCCACCTAAACTGATCACCTGGTCCGGTAGTGCAGGCAAACCCTTGGCACTGGCCTTCACTGTCAACGCCACGGCATCTTTGGTGGTATTGCGGACCGTAAAGCCTGCCTCAAAGTGGTCTCCCTCTCGCACAGTACGCGCCAAGCCGTTGAACAACATCACATCCTTGCTGGCACGGATACTGGTTTCGCCGGTACCAAAGCGGTCACTGCCGGACGTGGCAACCGCAACAATACGGAAGCTGGTCAGCGAATCATTCAGCGGTATCTCCACGCTGGCTTCACCGTTGGCATCCAGCGTTACCCGGCCTTTCCACAACAGCAGCGTATCGAAAAGCTCGCGCGTGCCATTACGTCCACCGCCACCACCTATCGGCACCGCCTTACGACCAAAGTGACGCTTACCAATTACCTGTCCTTGGGCCGTCGCCGTGTAAAAACCGTAGCCACGCTCACCCAACATAGCGGGTAGCAACTTCCAACTCTCGTTGGCACGCAGCTGCAGAAGCCCTTCATCGACTGCAGCCAAGGCGATTTCCGAGCCCTTAGCCATTGGCTTGCCATCGACGCGTTTCACAACGACCTTTACCTTGGCTTTATCTCGCACCTGGTAAAGCGGCTTATCAGCTGTCACCTTCACGTCCAAACCGTAGTCTTTGCTGCCGACTTTCAGTTTGATTACACCAAGCTTATAGGCCGGCTTCGCAAGGTCGAGTAATGCCGTCGCACTGGGCTCCGCAACTCTGCCACGCACTGCCAAGACAGAAACGAATACGTTCGGACCATAGTGGGGATGAATAGGCAGCTTGATAACAGGGTTGGCTGCACTGAGCGTTACCGTACGCCATTCCAGCACTTTCTCGCGTTCAACCGCTACCAACGCAGTAACCTCACGGAAAGGCATAACAACACGTACCGTAGCTGTCTCACCCGGTTCGTACTGTTTCTTATCGGCGATCAGGTCGATACGATCCCCATCATTGCTGCTGTCCCAACTCTCTCCCTCGCCAGGAAGCCATACTTCATTCATTGCATAGGCCACATGGCCCGCGTCGTCACTGCTGCTGACCCGCACCACTACGTTGCCCTTGAACTTGGCAGGGAATGAACAGGCCAGACGACCGCGGGTATCCGTTTTCCCGCTACAGATATCTCCCAAGGGTTGATAGCGGGTTTCATGCTCGTAGCTATAGAAGCCCCCAACCAGCCGTTTACGATGGCTGAACACCTCCCGTGACCATGCCTGGGCTTTGACTTGCCGTCCGGAAAGCGGCTTCCCGACAAGATTGGCAACACCAAGCTCCAGCGACATACCACCTTGAGACTTCCTCTCGCCAAACTTCAAGCCGGTCTGCACCGCTGAAGGCCATAACAGTGTACGGGTGGAAGAAGTCTGAACCTCACCGTTGGGATCACGGTATTCCAACTCTGCATTCAACCAAGCCGGGCTGCTCTGCTTACGCCAACCATCCAATACCAACGTCGCGCCACCAGCTTTATCCAATACCGCATTTTTGACTTCCAGTACTTGGTCTGCCTCAGGGTTTTCAACTTCCTCATCCCCCGACGCGCCCCCCTTGAGCACATTGGCAGAGACATCACCATTCGCAAATGTGAAGCCCTCGAAGTCATCAAGCTGACGGTGCTCCGCAGGCCGCACCACCGCTCGCAGCTTGACCGCCTCGCCCGCAGCAGGACCACCTGCCAGATATTGCACCTGGGCTACAGCCTGTATGCTATTGACTGCAACTGTATCGGATGGCAGTTTGACCATGCCCCGCATCAGTGGCACACGGAACTCGGCCACATTAAGCACGCCGGCCTCGCCCAGACCATTAACCTGCTTCCCTTGCTTGCGCTCCATCTCGATGCTGTAGCTGCCAAGCTTTGCCTCGGTAGGCACTTTCCAGCTGATTTCAGCCGCACCGGCACGCCATACCAGCGGCAATACCGTGTCCTCATCAGAGCCCATATGCCGCAACTTCACTTGATTGGGCAACTGACCTGCAGGAACGAATCCAAAACCGCTTGCTGTCTTTTCTCGCGCCACAAGCTTCATCGCCACGGTTTCACCCACCCGATACAAACCCCGGTCGAGTACTGCGTGGTAACTACGGCGCTGATTACGGTCATGCTCGGTATTCAAACCGAATCGCCACGGCTCGATGCCTTCGTCCCAGTTGGATGCGACGAAGCTGACATCTTCTCCTTGGCGAGCAAACGCAAATAGTGGGCAATCGTAGCGCTCGGCCGGCAAGGCTTTATTCAGCTGCCACACACCTTGCTTGTTGGTCTTACCTGCAGCCAGCTGCTTGCCTTTACAGTCCAATACGCTGACTGTCGCGTTATTGACCAACCAACCCTTATCCAGCGTTGTCACCCACACCAGCGCGTCATCCATCCCACGCCTGAAGTGCACGCCCAGGTTGGTCACCAATGCACCACTCGCCACAAACATGGGAGCGGCAGGCTGTAAGTTCCGCTTACCTAACCGTTCACTCTCCACTTCCACCACAGTCAGACCAGTCTTAGGGAGAGGCAGGCCGATGACTTCCGCGGCGCGATCATCGTTTGGTGTAGGCAACTGATAACGCTGGGCTGCTGCAACCTTCTTGAGCAACGACCCAGAGCGATAATCCTGCCCCGCTGCCGGCTGGGCACCTCGCTTCAAAGCTTGGTACCAGCGCAGGATATCGGCTTCCCTGTTTACATTCAGCTGCCGATAGGGCAATCCCAACGACTTACCTGCAGGCTTGCTGTCCATGGCTGTCTTGGCAGCATCGACCAGGTTGTCAAAGAAACCAGGGGCAGGCTTATCCTTTGCCTTCGTTGCGACTCCGACATTTCTTACGGTAACCGGCAACACCCCGACGCTACGCTCTACCAAGCCAAAGTCCGCCGCAAACTTGGCCAGGGCAGGAAAGGTATCCACTTTGACAGTCTGCGGAAACTGGCCGGCGTTGCTGAGCGAGCGGCCGTATTCATCACGCACCCCATCCGGCAAGGTCAGTTTCAACGAAGCACTCTCAGGAAAGAGCGGCTTGAAACGTACACCAGAAACCAATTGTGCGTTTTCAGAGTCGTCTGAGGCCCCCTCATCGTTGAAAATGAGCTCAGGTGCCCAGCTCTGCTTACCGTCTGAACTGCGCAAACTGATCTGGCGGGCCAACTTTGCATCAACCCCCTCAGAAAAACGTAATTCAATCGGCGCCAATGGCAGACAATCAGCCTTCTCTCTCGTGCGTTCACACGATACCCACGCAGTAAAGCGCGGCCGGACATGAAATTCGAATTCCATCGGCTCACGCAGGCTGGCCCCATTCGCCGCACTCAAGCCAGCATCGAAAACGAGTTTCAGAGAAGCTTCGTTCGGCAAGGGGCGCTGACACCGCAGCGCTTCTGCGTTGGCAGGCCAGCGCTTGCGATCTTCCCCGAAGTATCCAGCCAGCAACTTTTCTCTCTCGGCTACCGGCATGATCACTGCCGGTATGCGTTCGCGCACGCCTTCCACTTCACAACGTGTCTTTGCCGCTAACGATGCTGGTGTGGGAGGAGCTGCAAAACTGACTATGAATACCTGGTCTTCGGCAATGGGCTGCCAATTTTCTGGCCAGATAGCACCCGGCTCCGGCCCACCGGTTGAAAAGCTGTAACTGGCTGGGCTGAGGGAACTGCCCGCCAAGCTCTTCAAGTTTGGCTTCAGGCGAAACTGGCACTGCGTCGCCGCGGGTAAATCGCGGTTAAAGTCGTAAACCCAGTTACGGTCATCCAGCCACCGGCCTGCACCTTTTTCCTCGCCACAGGTCACATCAAACGGATCAGCAAGCCTGGGGTCGCCAAAGCGAACCATGGGTTCACTGAAGCGTGCCTTGGCTTGACGTACTTCGCGGACAGCGCCCTGAGGAGAAAAGCTCTCTAACTCAGCGGCACCAACCAATATAGGAAGACAGATAAATAACCAGCGAGGACGCATAGCCGCTTTCACATATGAACAATGTGGCTTACATGCTAGCAGGCCACAGATTAGAGCATTTATTAAGGTTTTACCTTACCAGCAAGCGCTAGACTGAGGGAAAAGTATAAAATGCGGCAACTCCCCGGCAACTACCGCCATCTAACCAGAAAATCACACCATGACATCCCAAGAAGAAAAAACTCGCCGCGCCGAGCTCATTATGGCGGCCAGCCGTCTGTTCAAGGAGCAGGGCTATGAGCGTACCACGGTGCGCGATCTGGCCCAGGCTGTTGGCATGCAGTCAGGCAGCCTGTTCTACCACTTCCGTACCAAGGAAGAGATGCTGGTAGCCGTGATGGCTGCCGGCATAGGCGAGTTGACCGATCGCCTGGAAGAAGCGCTAGCCGAAGCCAAGACACCACTAGACAGATTACAGACCGTATTCCGCGTTCACCTCGAAACCCTGCTCGGAGATGACAAAGGTGCATTATCGGTGTTGTTATACGAGTGGCCGAGCTTATCTGACAAGGCGCGTGCAGAATTAATCAAACTACGTGACAGCTACGAACGCGACTGGCAACAGGTATTGGATGAAGCTGCTGCGGCCGGACTCGTACACAACGATACGCGCCTCTTGCGCAAGTTGCTGCTGGGTGGACTGCACTGGACCATTCAATGGTACAAGGCCGATGGCGGCAGTACCCCCAGAGAACTTGCCGACCGCATGCTGAGCTTGGTTCTGAAAAAATAAGCACACACCGTATCCCACGCCCTCCTTAACCAAAGGGGGGCGTTTTTCATGGTGGCCATGGGTCTGTTCCAATGCCCGGCCAACCTTTTCCATAAGAACAGGAGACAAAGTCATGCAGATAAAAAACAGCGTTGTACTCGTCAGCGGAGGTGCTTCCGGGCTTGGTGAAGCTGTTGTGCGTAAGGTGGTGGCAAGCGGTGGGCGCGCTATTATTGCGGACCGGAACAACACTGCAGGTGCAAAACTGGCCGATGAACTAGGCGCATCGGTTCAATTCGTGCAAACCGACGTGGCGGATGAAGCCAGTTGCCGCGCCGTTGTGGCGTTAGCTGTCAGCCAGTTTGGCCGGCTAGATGCACTGGTCAATTGTGCTGGCATCGTTCACGGTGAAAAGGTGGTGGGCCGCGAAGCGCCCCATTCGCTCGATGCATTCAAACGCGTCATCGATGTGAACCTGATAGGCAGCTTTAATCTACTCCGACTGGCCGCAGAGGCGATGAGCAAACAGAACGCTCAAGAGTCTGGTGAGCGTGGGGTCATTATCAATACCTCATCGATTGCCGCCTTCGACGGCCAGATCGGCCAATGTGCCTATACCGCATCCAAAGCAGGCATTGTAGGGCTGACCTTGCCTGCAGCACGTGAATTGGCGCGTTTTGGCATTCGCGTCATGACCATCGCCCCTGGTATCTTCAAGACACCGATGATGGCCAGCCTGCCCGACGATGTACAAGATGCCCTGGGTGCTGCAGTCCCATTCCCTTCCCGCCTAGGCGAGCCAGCTGAGTTTGCGCACCTGGTTGGTGCGATTATTGAAAACCCCATGTTGAATGGTGAGGTAATCCGTCTTGATGGTGCAATGCGTATGCAGCCCAAGTAATTAGAACAACCAATAAAAAAGCCCCGGCAATTCGGGGCTTCTATATGCCTGGATATCGATCAAACAGAGAAAGACGAACCGCAGCCGCAGGTTGATGATGCATTCGGGTTCTTAATAGTGAACTGGGAACCTTCAATGCTTTCTACATAGTCGATTTCAGCCCCCACCAGATACTGGTAACTCATGGGGTCTACCAACAAAGTCACCCCATTCTTTTCATAGGGTGTGTCATCGTCGTTGACGATTTCATCGAATGTAAAACCATACTGGAAACCCGAGCAACCACCGCCAGTGACGAATACACGCAGTTTCAGATCCGGGTTGCCTTCCTCGGCGATCAGATCCGCCACCTTTGCAGCAGCATTGTCTGTGAATATAAAGGGGGTGTTCATTTCGGCGGGGGCATTCATGGCGGTTACTCCAACAAATCAGTGATTTACAGCGTCGATTATCCGCGTTTGGGAAGCGTTTGTTAACCCAATTATTGCGAGAGACTTACCTTACAGATGGAGTCACTCGTCCACTGTTTCAAGTTTAGCTATCTTTTTCGCTGGCGGCAGTAAGGCCGGCTTGTTGTCCGCGCCGCCCATATGAATCAATTGTCCGACAACGACAGCGCCAGGGTGCATTTCCAGCGAGTTGTAATACACATCGCCCACCACCTTGCATTTGGATTGCAGCTCCAAATAATGAGATGCATGAATGGGGCCTTCGATTGAGCCGTTAAGCACCAGATGTGATACGCGCACAGTACCGCGGATCTTGGCTTTTTCACTTACCACCAAGGTGCTGGGTTTGTCGTCAACTGCGGTGACATCGCCGACTATTTCTCCATCAATACGCAACCCGCCACCAAAGTTCATGTTCCCTTCAATACGGGCATCCAAACCAATCAAACTATCAATCCGGTTTGTGGCTTTATGTTTGTCTTTACCAAACACGGTTTATCCTTTCACATCATAAATGCGTGTCAGCCGCGTGCGGTTTTCGCCAGCAGCATAAATTCTGAGTTCAACCTGCTTTAGGGTCACATCTACGGGCAGGTTTGTCTCCCGCTCCAGGCGAGTGAAACGAGATACAGTAAAAGCCTCTCTCGGCAGCGGCCAAAGTACAGTTTCCCGTTTGCCGTTACGTTCGGTCGTCAACCGGAACTCCAGTTCACCTTTAAACGCCTCTTGGCTCGACTGCCCCTGCAACAAGATTGCGCTGAGGCGATAATGCCCCGGCCCAAGTGTTTCCACCCGGAAGACTTCAATAGCAAGGGCTGGCGCACGGTCAGTCTTGGTCAGCAAAGACTCGTAGAAACCTACCCGTTCGCGTAACCCACCATTATCGGCTTGCAATTGCTGTAACTGGCGCGACAATGTCTCCCGGGTGGCCAACTCAACGCGGAGCTGCTGCTCCAGCGCGATCAGCTTTTGACGCGTATCACCCAATTCCTGCGTCAGCCGGCTGGCTTCGCGCGATGCGCCTTGCACCGCCAATATGGCATTTGGGTCGCGCCGCCCTTCGCTCTCTCCATAGCGAAATAGCAGCATACCAATACCCGCCAAAGCAGCGACGCTGAGCAACGTCAATCCCATCAGGATATACCAGGGTCGATGCTGCCTTACCGCCAGCTTTGCGGTCGCGAGGTGATTACCACGACGTTTCCAGCGCCTGATCATGAGAAATCAAGGCAACAAAGGAACAATATCCAGGCCCAGCCCTTCGGGCAGACCAAACAGCAGATTCATATTCTGCACAGCTTGCCCTGCGGCCCCCTTAACCAAGTTATCAATCACAGACAGCACCACGACAGTGTCGCCTCCCTGAGGACGATACACCGCAATTCGGCAGGCATTCCCACCCCGCACTGAGCGCGTCTCTGGCGTACTGCCTGCGGGCATAACATCAACAAAGTGCTCATTTGCGTACCGATGTTCAAACAGGCTCTGAACATCTACGTCCTTAGTCAGACGCGCATACAAAGTCGCGTGAATACCGCGAATCATCGGTGTCAAATGCGGTACAAAGGTCAATCTGACAGATTTACCCGCCGCAGTAATCAATCCCTGCTTGATTTCAGGCAAGTGACGATGACCACCAACACCATAGGCTTTGAAGTTGTCGCCTGCTTCGCACAGCAGGGTATGAACCTCTGCTTTACGGCCAGCACCCGATACCCCGGATTTGCAATCGGCGATCAAACTGCCTACATCAACAACACCGGCTTCTATCAACGGCAAAAAGCCCAGTTGTACCGCAGTAGGGTAACAACCAGGATTCGCAACCAGTCGAGCAGACTTGATCCGCTCCCGATTTACTTCCGGTAAACCATAAACTGCACTTGCTACAAGAGCAGGGCTTGTATGGCTCATGCCATACCATTTCTCCCACTCACTAATATCTTTAATACGAAAATCAGCAGCAAGATCAATCACCTTTACACCGGCAGCCAATAATGCCTCTGCTTCTTGCATGGCAATGCCATTGGGCGTAGCAAAGAAGACGACATCACACTTATCCAGCTCGGCTTCTGCAGGTGTAGAAAAAGCAATATCAACATGGCCTCGCAAGCTGGGGTACATTTCCGCTACCGGCATTCCCGCGTCTTTGCGCGAAGTGATTGCCTGGAGTGAAACGCCACCATGGCGTGACAACAACCGTATCAATTCCACGCCCGTATAGCCTGTACCGCCTACGATACCTACCTTGATCATGCCGTAATTCCTTTAAACCTAGTGCCAGAGAGGGTCGATGATACATCGATTCTTTGGTGTACCCAGCCAAGCAGGTAAAGCAAAAAAAAACCGCCAGTAAAACTGGCGGCTTTTTTCGGCTTTCGCCGACGTACCCGAACGAATCTTCGCGTCGAATCTGGCGATTAGCGCTTCGAGAACTGCTTGGCGCGGCGAGCTTTGCGCAGACCAACCTTCTTACGCTCAACTTCACGAGCGTCGCGAGTCACCAAACCAGCGCGAGACAGCGCAGGCTTCAAAGCTGCGTCGAACTCGATCAAGGCGCGGGTAATACCGTGGCGCAACGCACCTGCCTGACCGGTCTCACCACCACCAACCACGTTCACCATGATGTCGAACGCTTCCAGGTTTTCGGTCAACACCAAAGGTTGACGAACCACCATACGGCCGGTTTCACGAGAGAAATACTGGTCCAGCGGCTTACCGTTCACAACGATCTTGCCCGAACCCTTAGCCAGGAACACACGAGCAATAGCGCTCTTGCGACGACCTGTACCGTAATAATATTTACCAACCATTTTTCTGTCCTTGTATCTGGTCGTGATTAGACTTCAAGGACTTTAGGCTGTTGCGCGGCGTGCGGATGCTCGGCGCTAGCGTAAACCTTGAGCTTCTTGATCATGGCGTAGCCGAGAGGCCCCTTGGGCAACATGCCCTTGACAGCTTTCTCGAGCACGCGCTCTGGGAAACGTTCCTGCATTTCAGTGAAAGAACGCTCATAAATACCGCCCGGGTAACCCGAGTGGCGGAAATAGGTCTTCTGTTTAGCCTTATCACCGGTCACGCGCAGTTTGTCTGCGTTAACGACAACGATGAAATCACCGGTATCCACGTGAGGGGTGTAAATAGCTTTGTGCTTACCGCGCAGGCGGTGAGCGATTTCGGCGGCGAGGCGACCCAGCACCTTATCGGTGGCGTCGACTACAAACCAGTCGCGCTGTACCTCGTGCGGCTTGGCGGAGAAGGTTTTCATACGGCTCTTCCAGATTCGTTCGATTTACGGAAAGTCGGGCATTCTATTTGAAAAAACAAAGCGCTGTCAAACCGGTGGAACGTAGGCGTATCGCCCCGGTCAGCCCTCGGCACCAAATAAAGGGGATCATAAAATGCCGGCAAAAAAAAAAGCGCAACCGGTTAAGGGTTGCGCGTAGTTCCACCAAAGAAGGAGGATGGAGGAGACAACATCAAAGCACACACATTGCGTGTACCGCCTCAATGCAGTCCGAATAATACGCAGCACATCCCAACATCGCAAGCATTTTTTGTGCATCGCGACATAGAATCGACAAACGGGAGCAAAATTACATCCCATTACCATAAAAAAGCTTGAATCCACGTCTTAAGTTTCAATTCTGTAGTTCCGCTCTGCTATCAACCGCAATATGCTTACTGCACTGCCGCAAGTCCAATCTTCCACCCCACTTTTTTAAGGAGTAAGCGATGCGTACTCGCATCAAATGGATTGAGAACGTCAGCTTCCTGGCCCAGAGCGAATCTGGCCACGCCGTATTAATGGATGGCGCCCCTGCTGCTGGCGGACAGAATCTCGGCCCCCGCCCTATGGAGATGTTGTTGATGGGTACAGGCGGCTGTACTGCCTTCGACGTAGTGACCATCTTAAAAAAAGGGCGCGCGGAAATCGTCGATTGCGATGTGACGCTGGAAGCCAAACGGGCAGAAATCGACCCCAAGGTATTCACGCACATCCATATGCATTTTGTGGTTAAGGGCCGTCAACTGAAAACCGAGCAAGTAAAGCGCGCTATCGCCCTTTCTGCAGAGAAATACTGTTCGGCATCAATCATGCTGGGGAAGAGTGTGGAAATCACCCACGACTTTGAAATTGTCGAGGCTTAACGTAGCTGGCAATATCAGACCCACACAGGACAGCCTATGGAACCTGCTCACGATCCTACTGTGCTGCGCTTCGTCCAGCTGCATAGCCTGCTTGCGACCGATCTTTGAACAGGTTCTATTAAAGTGGAAAAACCTGCTGTCCCGCTTTTATCCCACGCCCACCATACCTTGCTCATGCCGTTTGGGTAGCACCAATATCAATCTGGCAGGTGAGTGTTTGACGACATACCAGGCAAGCACCGCACCAAGCCCGCCAATCACATATATCGCTCCCCTCAAGCCACAAACCGTGCCCAAAGCGCCACCCGCCAGCGCGCCCAATGGCGCCGGCGCTACAGTGAAAAAGCGCATGGTCGCAATCATCCTGCCTAACAATACGTCAGGCGTGACCGCAGCGCGTGTAGCGAGATAATGGATTGAGAACATAGTGGCGCCATAAGAAAACAGGCTTTGACAAAGACTGAACCACACGATGGTGGTACTGACACTGCCAGGGATCAGACCAAAGCTCAACCACGATACCGCGGTAGCAACAAAGCCCCACCCCACCATCGGTCCTACACCAAATCGTTTTCCAAGGCGTTCTGCACTGAGCGCCGCCAACATGCTGCCTAGACCACCGAACATATAACTCATGCCCATACGCGCCGCATCCATGCCCAACTCACGTACGGCAAACAGGACTAAAACAGCCGCCAGCATGTAGTTAAGCAACTGCCACAGGCACGTCTGGATCGCCAACGCGCGCAACAACGGCGTGTACCACACCAAACGCAAGCCCGCCTTGATCTCAAGCCAGACTGACTCGCGCTGACGTACCTCGATTGGCGGCTCTACGGCACGGATCGTACGCAGAATGAATGCGGACACAATGAATGACGCCGCATTGAATAAGATCGCCATGGGCGCTGTAAGCCAATGGATCAACATGCCAGCCAAACCAGGTGCCGCCAGCTGGGCCGTGGAAGAGGTCGCCATAAATTTACTGTGGGCTTCAACCAGCCTGTCCTTGCCAATCAGGTTGGCCACATAGCTCTGATGTGCCGAGCCACCGACCACTTCCCCACTAAGGCACAGAAAACCCACTACCCAGAGTACCGGCATGGAAAGCCACCCACCCCATGCTGCAATAGGTACAACCAATAGCGACAACGCACAGAGTATGTCGCGAAACATCATCAACGGCATACGCCGATTCCGGTCTATCAACACACCGGCATGCAGGCTGAATATTGCAAATGGCAGCACTTCGATAGCGGACAGAATACCCATCTGCATCGGGCTGGCATGCAATAACACGGCAGCCGTCAACGGCAAAGCCAAGTGGGAAATATAGGAGCCGAAATCAGAAATCCCCTGCGCTAGCCAAAGACGTACGAAGTCAGGATTCCTCCACAGCCCATCGAAACGGATGCGGAACATACTGCAGCTTTCTAATTCTTATTACTGCTTTACCCAACAGAGTACCAAGCGTATGGGCAGACTGGACTGGTTTGACTGCGATAATTCGAGTGGATTGGTACTAGAGACGATAAGACAGCGTGGTCATAACGCGTGACATAGCGCGCATTGCTGCCTTGGCGGGGGCTGGCAACTCAGCTGCTCCAAGTTCAACCGCAGCTTCCGCATGTGCAGTCTCATCAGCAAACATCTGCATCACCACCGCACGGCTACGTGCATCATCAACAGGTAACAAAGTCAGATGGCTGTCCAGGTGCTCGCTGACTTGGCGCTCGGTCTCGGCAAGAAAGCCCAGATTCCAACGATCGCCAATCAACCCGGCAGTCACCCCCATCGCCAGCGAACTTGCGTACCAGAATGGATTGAGCAGGCTCTTATGACTGCCCAATTCATCCAAACGCCGTTCGGTCCAGGCCAGATGTTCTGTTTCTTCCTGAGCGGCCTGCCGTAACGCTTCACGCGTTGCAGGGTTACGCGCTGTCAATGCCTGCCCTTGGTAAAGGGCTTGAGCGCAAACCTCTCCACAATGATTCACCCGCATCAGGCCTGCCGCATGACGTTTTTCTTCTACGCTCAAGCCAGCTTCATGGAGATGCGCATCGGGATGTGGACGTACACTGGCTGCTGGTGCGAAAACCGTACGCAATGCACGATCGAATTCGGTAATCAGCTTGTCCATGGGTCCATGCTCCCTATGCAGTTTGGAGGAAGAGCGATTGTAGGGGTTGATGGGGAAACTTTCACGCCCGCATACGCTAAATTGCTTACATCGCAACGCCAAAGCACAGTAAAAGTCTGCCCACAGGGCTGTGCTAACATTATCGACTACCGTAAAACCACACAGGAATACGATGAAACGCCTTCTCTGCAGCTTGTTGATTGCTTGTGCACCGTTGGTCCAGGCAGCAAACCCACACGTTCTATTCAAAACAAATCAAGGCGATGTCGAAGTAGAGCTGTTTGCCGACAAAGCGCCCAAATCGGTCGAGAACTTCCTTAAGTACGTCAACAAAGGTCATTACAACGGTACGATTTTCCATCGGGTGATTTCGGGTTTCGTCGCACAAGCTGGTGGATATGGTGCCGACATGAAGGAAAAACCCACCGATAAGCCAATTCAGAACGAAGCAAACAACGGCTTATCGAACAGCCCCGGTACACTGGCCATGGCACGCACAAATGACCCCCACTCAGCCAGCGCACAGTTCTATATCAATCTGCGCGATAACGCCGCCTTGAACTACCGTGAATCTACACCAGCAGGTTGGGGCTATACCGTATTCGGCAAAGTAGTGAAGGGCATGGATGTGGTCGATAAAATGGCCACTCAGCCAACTGGCATTGTGAATGGGATGCCAGATGTACCGCTCAAACCTATCATCATCATGACGGCCAAACCGCTACCTTCAACTCCCTGACTGTCCGTCTTGATTCGCTGACAGACAACAAACAAAAAATAAACGAAAGGACATTCCCCATGCGCGTCAATCTGCATACCAACCACGGTCTTATCGGTATCGAGCTTGATGAGGCAAAAGCACCTAAAACCGTGGCCAATTTTGTCGAGTACGTAAAAGCTGGCCATTACAGCGGAACGATTTTTCACCGCGTCATTAACGACTTCATGATCCAAGGCGGCGGTTTTGAACCCGGTATGAAGCAAAAAGAAACCCGTCCACCCGTCGAGAACGAAGCTGCCAATGGCCTCAAGAACGACAAGTACACGGTGGCTATGGCTCGCACGCCTGATCCACACTCAGCCAGCGCCCAATTCTTTATTAACGTCAACAACAATAACTTCCTGAACTACACAGCACCGACTGCGCAAGGTTTTGGCTACTGCGTATTTGGCAAAGTAGTTGAAGGTGCCAATGTGGTCGATGCCATCAAGGTAGTACGCACGGGTTCCAAAGCTATGTACCAGGATGTGCCAGTGACTGATGTCGTGATCGAAAAGGCCGAGCTGGTCTAAGAACCTGTCTAAAGTCTGCTGTGCGTCAGCAATACGGCGTTGAAAGCACCCTCGGAATGCTCATTTACCACGCGTAAACTCCGCTTCCCCGGTTGTTTTTCGCCTTGTCTCGCTTTAGCTCGCGAGACTTTGAACAAGTTCTAAGGCAAGTTCTTCGAGCTTATTTTCAATGCTCAAGAGCGTGTTCCTAGAATCTGCTCACAGCCTGCACGGCGCGGTTATCCGCGCCGTTCTCATTTAAAAGCCACGCAATATGCCTCAACCCATTCTGTTCGCTTCCGACCTGCATTTATCTGATGCGGATCCCGCTACGACAGCCGCTTTCATCGAATTTCTACAGAAGCCCGCCCGAGAAGCCAGCGCGCTGTATCTGCTCGGCGACATCTTCGAATATTGGGTAGGTGACGATGACAATGACGCCCTGAACTGGCGTATAGCCGCCGAACTACGCGTGCTCTCAGACCAAGGCACTGCGGTTTTCCTGATGCATGGCAACCGTGACTTTCTACTGGGGCAGCAATTCGCCACAGCAGCCGGAGCAACACTCCTGAATGACCCGCATCTACTCGACGCTTTCGGCCGTAAGCTCGTTCTAAGCCATGGCGATGTGCTGTGTACCGATGACACCGCCTATCAGCAGTTTCGTACCACTGTACGCCAACCAGCTTGGCAGGCTGCCTTCCTGGCAAGGCCACTTGCAGAACGTAAAGCAGAGGTCGAACGCATCCGAGCCGCCAGTGAAATAGCCAAGAAGCAAAAGGCTGCCGAGATCATGGATGTGAATTTACAGGCCGTTGCCACACTGTTTGCCAAACACGCAGGGGCAGACCTCATACATGGCCATACCCACCGCCCTGCACAGCATCAACATGAACTGGCCGAAGATGTACGCGAACGTTGGGTGTTGCCAGATTGGTACGCTGGAAAAGGGGGGTATCTAAAGCTCGCAGAGGCAGGCCTATCCTTCGTCGGGATCAATACCGAAGTGACTTGGCGCTGAATTCCCTATGTTGTATCAATGTCATTATTCACGTTTTCCTAATTGACTTCCCCCTACAGCGGCATAGACTGCGCCAATTATTGCGGTGCAACATCTGTCTACAGGACCGATTGATTCAGGAAGTTAACGGCAAATGAATGCTCCTACCGCCGCCCGGCCCAAACCCCGGCTCGATCAACAGTTTGAACTCTTCAATGAAAGTGCCGACGTAGCCGCCCGCAATTTCGAACGGCTGCTCACAGCCCAATTTGATGGGTACCGTGATTGGATGACCGCCTTAAGGAGTCCTGGCGCTCCTGCAGAACAATTCCAGCACCATATCGATCAAGGCATAAGCCTGAGTTGCGCTGTTTTCGTTGCCCAAGTGTCGGCCATCACCGATGCGATGCAGCTAATGGAAAAAACATTGGCCGAGCAACAACGTGGTGTCCTAGCCAGCCTGGATACACAACCCGAAGCGGTGAGCGATCCCCTGAAGAAAGCTGTCTGCGTTAGCGGCTGTGCACTGGACTCGTTATCAAAAGCTACTCGCCAAGTTGCCAACTTCGCCAGTACACGCTTCTCAGCCGCTGCCAAGAATGCGGTCCAGCAAGCACGCGACAAAATCAGTGAGATTGGTTAGCTTCCAATGGGCCGATAACGTAGGCACCCCGAACGAAGATTACACCCCTCTCAAGCTCTATTAATTGGATACACCGAAAGATTACCGCAGCGTATGGATTGCAAATATTTTCAACCCATCGCCAATATATTAATCTGATTTGAATTAGTGAAAGAATACGGAATATATCCGTGATTAATTGCCAACTTATTTTTATTAACCACCCACAAGTAAATCACTCACCTTATTTTGCATGAGTTATTTAATTCCAACCTAAACCTCATTGAAAAATAAGCAGAAAATAAGCCATATAACACGCAAGCCTTGCTATCCAAACATCCCAGCATATTTCGACAAATAGCAACTTTACTACTGAGCAGTATTACTGACCGCAACCTGCACCCCTAGTATGTCTTGGCGACAAATGGTGATTGCCCACGTCAAGCCTTCGACGATGCTGATCAATAATGGAAAAGTGATTTTCCGCAATTGCCAATCGGCAAAAATACCATTTCCAGACAATTAGCGAATCTTTCCTCCAAATGAGGGATGTGAGATTAGGGCAATTGCTCTGAAAATTACTCATCGATCGCAACGGCATATTTGCTTTTTAAATACCGGGCAATCGATAAGTCAACGTTCGCATAGAACCCGACTTTTCCATTAAAGCGATGGCGTACCCGTCAGACTGTTCATTTATTTTCATAAATGACGGGACACTATTGTTTTGCTAATTGACAGGTATTAGCAAGGAGGAAGGTTATGTTTTCACATTTATCCCTCTGGTCATGGCTAAGCAAAGGCCTACAGCTCTTACTGTGGTGTCTGCTACTGCCTATCTCAACCTTTGCCGCACAATTGTTCACACCACTCGCGCAGTCAGCAAATAACGATATGCGCCCCGAACAACAGCAACTGACCGATCAGATCAAAGCCCGCAAAACCACCAAGCAATTCACCGTTGTACGTATCAATCTCGATGCAATCAAACAGAGCAAGCAGCTTGACTTTACACTGCAGGGCCAAGCCAGCTCTGCAACTCGGCAGAGCATGACGCGACGAAGCGAAGATGACTTCTCTTGGCGTGGCCAACTGGCCGATCAGCCTGGTGACGCCATGCTGGCAGTGTATGGCGAAGCCGTGGAAGGTACGATCCGGCGTGGCAATCAGTTGTTCCGTATTGAATCACTTGGCAACGGCATGCACGCGCTGATCGAAGTGGACGAATCACAGTTCCCACCCGATGAGCCACCAAGTTTCAAGCAGAAAGAGTTGCTGGCCAGACCCGTCAATCTGCAGCAGGGAAAGGCAGATATGGCGGCAGGCGATGCAACCATGGACAACACCGCTACGCTCGATAGCGCCAACCTCGACAGCAGTACACTCAGCTCGATAGGCCCTGTCACCAAGGTGTTGGTGGCTTATACCGGCTCGGTGGAAACCGCGAAGGGTGGTGCAGCCAATACACTGGCAATGATCCAGCTAGCCGTGGATGAAACCAACGCCAGCTACCAGAACAGCAAGGTGAACACACGCCTGCAGCTCGTCTATCGGGGCAAAGTCGCTTATTCGGAATCGGGTAAGAGCTACGACACCATCGTCAACGACTTGGCTGGCACCACTGACGGTAGCATGGATACGCTCCACACTCTGCGTAACACCTATGCCGCGGACGTGGTGGTGCTGATCGTCAACCAGACCGATTACTGCGGTATGGCTGACGCGATCTGGGCAACGCCTACCAGTGCCTTTGCTGCCGTGCATTACAGCTGTGCGACTGGCTACTACTCATTTGGTCACGAGATTGGCCACTTGCAGGGTGCACGGCACAATATCGCTGCAGACCCAACCACCACGCCGTTTTCGTATGGTCACGGTTTCCAGGGTCCATCCTGGCGCACCATCATGGCTTACGACTGCTCGCCCAGCTGCCCACGTCTGCCATATTGGTCAAACCCCAGCATCAAATACGGCGGCGTAGCGATGGGCAATGCGGATCAGGCCAATGATGCCCGTGCACTGAGTACTACCGGCCCGCAGGTCTCTACATTCCGTAATCCATCTGGCGCCATTTGGCGTTATACCGGTACGCCCTGCAGCGGTGATTCCTGCCCAGGCTGGCAACGGCTGGACAACAACACGCGCACAGTCAGCGTAGCGGCCGGCAGTAGCAGCATACTTTACCAGCTGCATAACGATGGACGGATATGGCGCTATACCGGCGTGCCTTGCAGTGGCGTCTCCTGCCCTGGCTGGCAGTTGATCGATAACAACACCAAGACCATTGCCATCACAGCGGACGGCAGCAATTTGTACCAGCTGCATACCGATGGCCGGATCTGGCGCTACACCGGTACGCCATGCAGCGGCAGCTCCTGCCCTGGCTGGCAAATGCTGGACAACAACGCCAGAACCCAATCCATCACCGCAGCTAACGGCGCACTTTACCAACTGCACAATAATGGGTTGATCTGGCGCTATACCGGTACACCCTGCAGTGGCAACTCCTGCCCAGGTTGGCAACTGCTGGACAACAACGCCAAGACCAAGTCCATCGTCGCCGCATCTGGTGGGCTGTTCCAGTTGCATAACGACGGCTGGATATGGCGTTACACCGGCACACCATGCAGCGGTGGCTCCTGCCCAGGATGGCAGCGGTTAGACAACAACCTGAAAACCACAGCCATCACTGCAGCTGGCACAGCGCTGTATCAATTGCATAACGATGGTTGGATCTGGCGCTACACCGGTACACCTTGCACGGGAAACTCCTGCCCCGGCTGGCAGCGGTTGGACAACAACCCGAAGACCACCGCCATCGTGGCAGCAACGGGTGGACTTTACCAACTGCATAACGACGGCTGGATATGGCGTTACACAGGCACACCCTGCTCGGGTAACTATTGCCCAGGCTGGCAGCGGTTGGACAATAATACGCAGACCCGTGCCATCGATGCAGCTTCTACCGGGTTGTTCCAGGTACACGGCAAGTGAATCAACGGCTGGCGGGCCAAATATCGCTCGCCAACTGTTCACGATCGATAGAACCTATTTAAGCCTTGGTATTGACCTTATTGGATAACCTACAGGCAATATTTCAATAACACGGGGCATTTATGCCCCGCTTCTTTTTGGGTAGCCAATTCAAGCTTCCTACTAACCACAACACCCAAGAACACTTAAGAACCTGTCTAAAGTCTCGCGAGCTAGATCAAGACAAGGCAAAAACAGCCAAGGAAGCGGAGTTTACGCGTGGTAAATGAGCATTCCGAGGGTGTTTTCAACGCCGTATTGCTGACGCACAGCAGACTTTAAACAGGTTCTAAGACGAAATTATTCTGCTGCATACCGTCAGGCTCACTGCACTAGCCTCTGTTGACCTAAGCACCTAGCATCAACTCATGCTCAAACTCACCCAAGTCAGTCTCTGGCGCAATGGCAAAACAGTGCTCGATGGTGTCAGCGCGGACGCACCGCTAAGCCAGCTCATCAGCCTGTTGGGGATGAACTCCGCTGGCAAATCCAGCCTACTGTCAGTAGTGGCTGGCGAACTCAGCCCCGGAGGTGGGGAAATATCATTTGATGGATTGAATTTAAGTCTTGTTCCAACCGAACAGTTGGCGAGGCGGCGTGCCTTCCTGCCGCAGTCGAGCAAGCTGAATGCCGAGTTCAATGTACGCGAAGTTGCCCTCCTCGGCGCAGCCCCCTTCGCTGAGATTGCCTTGGGTAAACTGCAAGGGCTTATCGACAGCGTATTGCGGCTCTGCGACTTATATGAACTGGCCGAACACCCCTACCCCCGGCTTTCCGCAGGTGAACAACGTCGAACCCAACTGGCGCGTGTACTGGTTCAAGCCTGTGCGGCAGCCGCACAAACACCCGCGCTCCTGTTACTTGATGAACCTACCGCCTACTTGGACCCTTATCATCAGCATGTTCTGCTGGCTGGCCTGCATCAGCTGGTCCGCACCCTACCTTTATCTGTCGTAGCCAGCCTGCAAGACGTCAATCTGGCTTTCGCCTATACCGACCAGACTTGGCTGCTTCGGCAGGGCAGACTGGTTGCAGCAGGCCCAAGCCGTGAGATCCTCTCCCCAGCTCAGCTGAATCGGGTCTTTCCGCTGAATGTAGGCAGCAGTACGGAAGCACTTTTCTTCAGCCTGCCTGGGGCCTGATGCCAACGAATAGACACATGCATTGCGCGCTGCACCATTCAGGGGTAAAAAGCGTATCTCATCGTTGCCCTTCACCGTGTTTTGCAGTTGTTGGCCGCTCGATACAGCATATATAGGAAGCGCTGGCGATCCCTCCCTCACTTCCCTAAAATCTACGGTTCCTGTTCAACGGTTATTGCCATGAAGCTGATCGCATCGCTCACCAGCCCCTACGCCCGCAAGGTGCGCATTGTGCTGCAGGAAAAGCGCATCGAATGCCCATTGACCGTGGACATCCCCTGGAATGCCGACTCCAAAGTGCCCGACGTCAATCCGCTTGGCAAAATCCCTGTACTAGTTCTGGATGATGGTTCAACGCTGTTTGACTCCCGCGTCATCGTTGAGTATCTCGACCATGTCTCGCCAGTGGCCAAGCTGATTCCCAACGACTATCGCCAAGCGATACAAGTCAAACGCTGGGAAGCACTTGCTGATGGCATTTGCGATGCTGCCGCCACAATCTTTCTTGAGCGTAAACGCCCATCCGAGCAACAAAGCCAGGATTGGATCGCGCGGCAGGAAGCAAAAATTCACCGCGGCCTGAAAACGCTCTCTGAAGAACTCGGGGAAGGCAGCTGGTGCAATGGGGAAAGTTACAGTCTTGCAGATATCGCCGTCGGCGCATGCCTTGGCTACCTGGATCTTCGTTTCGCAGAAATTGGTTGGCGAAATGGATACCCAAACCTTGCTCGCCTGGCAGATAAACTGGCTCAGCGGCCAGCTTTCGCCGATACCGTCCCACAAGCCTAAACACGGATTGCCTGCCTAGCGCCTACATTTAACTTGAATATTCCTGGGGCCGCATCCATGAAGGAGCGGCCTCGTCCTTTTTCCGTCGCTACATCCAAAGAACCAGTTCAAAGCCACCGCTAGCTATATTGCCTTTGACATAGAACCGCATCGCCTGCACAAATCCATCTCCAAACTTTTGAATGGGGGCGGCCTGCATCAGGTTCTTGTTCACAACTAGAAACTGCTAACGACCTGTTACGAGTAGTTGTCCGCAGGATAAGGCGCAGCACATGTGCCCAGATAATGGCTGTGCAGCAAGGTTGTGGATAGGCACTAGGGCGTTGGCAATCTATATGGATGTCTTGTTTGAACACGCAATATCAGTCTTTACCAGACTAATGAGGTTTCCCCGATGAAATTCCGTTTCCCTGTCATCATCATCGATGAAGATTTTCGTGCCGAGAATTCCAGTGGCCTGGGTATTCGCGCCCTCGCCAAAGCGATTGAGGAAGAAGGCTATGAAGTCCTAGGCGTAACCAGCTATGGCGACGTGACAGGCTTTGCACAACAGCAAAGTCGCGCTTCCAGCTTTATCCTTTCCATCGATGACGAGGAATTCATCGGCGGAGAGCCCGGTGAAGAGACCATTGCCGTCAAGAACTTGCGGGATTTTGTCGCCGAAATTCGTTACAAAAACGCTGAGATCCCCATCTTCCTGTATGGCGAAAAGCGTACCAGCCGCCACATCCCCAACGATGTGTTAAAGGAGCTGCACGGCTTCATCCACATGTTCGAGGACACTCCTGAGTTCGTTGCCCGGGCCATCGTGCGCGAAGCCAAGCAGTACCTGGACTCGCTTGCCCCACCCTTCTTCCGCGCCCTACTCCATTATGCGCAGGATGGCTCCTACTCCTGGCATTGCCCTGGCCATTCTGGCGGCGTTGCCTTCCTGAAGTCGCCAGTAGGCCAGATGTTCCACCAGTTCTTTGGCGAGAACATGCTACGCGCAGACGTTTGCAACTCGGTGGATGAACTGGGGCAGTTGCTCGACCATACCGGCCCTGTTGCCGCTTCCGAGCGCAATGCCGCCCGCATCTTTGGTTGTGACCATCTGTTCTTCGTCACCAACGGTACCAGCACCAGCAACAAGATGGTCTGGCACGCTACAGTGGCACCTGGCGATATCGTCGTTGTCGACCGTAACTGCCATAAGTCTATTCTGCATTCGATCATGATGTGTGGCGCTATCCCGGTGTTTCTGATGCCGACGCGCAACCACTACGGCATCATCGGTCCAATTCCGCTTGATGAATTCCGCCCGGAAACCATCCAGAAGAAGATCGAAGCGAACCCATTCGCCAAGGAAGCGTTGGCCAAACGTCCTGGCAGTAAGCCGCGCATCCTCACCATTACTCAGTCAACTTACGATGGCGTGCTGTACAACGTTGAAATGATCAAAGACGTGCTCGGCGATACCATCGACACGCTGCACTTTGATGAAGCTTGGTTGCCCCACGCCGCTTTCCACGACTTTTACAAGAATATGCACGCGATTGGCCGTGACCGCCCGCGTTCGAAAGAAGCGATGGTGTTCGCAACCCAATCAACGCACAAACTGTTGGCCGGCCTGAGCCAAGCCTCACAGATCCTGGTACAGGAATCAGAAACCCGTCAGCTGGACCGGTATCGCTTCAACGAAGCGTACTTGATGCATACCTCCACCTCACCGCAATACTCGATCATTGCCAGCTGTGATGTAGCTGCCGCCATGATGGAGGCACCTGGCGGTACTGCGCTGGTGGAGGAGTCGATTTTCGAAGCACTGGATTTCCGACGCGCCATGCGCAAAGTCGCCGCAGAATATGGCGACAGCTGGTGGTTTAAAGTCTGGGGACCAGAATATTTAGCGGAAGAAGGCTTAGGAGAACGCGCTGATTGGGAACTGCATGCCAACGAGCATTGGCACGGCTTCGGTGCATTGGCAGATGGGTTCAATCTGCTGGACCCGATTAAAGCAACCGTGATCACGCCAGGTCTCGATGTGGACGGCAACTTTTCCGATACCGGTATCCCGGCTGCCATCCTGACCAAGTACTTGTCAGAGCACGGCATCATCGTCGAAAAAACCGGCCTCTACAGCTTCTTCATCATGTTTACCATCGGCATCACCAAGGGCCGCTGGAACACCCTGGTGACGGAGTTACAGCAATTCAAGGACGCCTACGATGCCAATTCGCCATTGTGGCGGGTAATGCCGGAGTTCATTGCCAAGAACCCGCGTTATGAAAGGATTGGATTGCGTGATCTGTGTCAGCAGATCCACGAGGTTTACCACGCTGGCGACGTCGCACGCTTGACCACCGAGATGTACCTCAGCGATATGGTGCCTGCAATGAAGCCCGCCAAGGCCTTCAGCAAGATGGCACACCGGGAAATCGAGCGGGTACCGTTGGACGAGCTGGAAGACCGTATTACTGCGATTCTGCTTACGCCTTATCCCCCGGGTATTCCGCTGTTGATTCCGGGTGAGCGCTTCAACAAAACTATCGTGGACTATCTACGCTTCGCACGGGCCTTTAACGAACGTTTCCCTGGCTTCGAAACCGATATCCACGGTTTGGTGAAGGATGAAAACAGCGGCGAATACTACGTCGACTGCGTTATCCAGTAAGCGTACATGCTCGATAAAATGCCGCCTTTCAACAGGCGGTTTTTTATTTCTCTGGTTAGGCAACGGACTAACGGTGCTACAAGTAGCCCCTAACCTGCCACAAGGATGTAAACAGCTTCTACGCACCTTTACAAAGCCTCGCGAACCGGGGCGAAAATACCTAAGGCGCAGAAACCGAAATGTGCTCTTGTCCGTGAGGATTTTGAGCAGTACACAAGCCCTGCTCACGGCTGCACCAGTAAAGTTCGTAAGCAGGTTTTAAGGCTGTGTCTTTGACTTGGCTGGTGCCTTGGCCGCATCAGGCAGATACAGCGCCCCTTTGAACCCACAGGCACTCAAGAGGCAAACCAATAGGCAGAGAGTAACAACACGCATCACAAAGCCTTTGGAAGGGTAAAATCAAGATACTAACAACCTACCTAAGAGCCAGCCAATGAACGAAAGCGAATTCCTCAGCTTAAGCGACCGCATCTTCGATCGGATTGAGACAGCGCTTGATGAAGGCGAGTTTGATGTCGATCTCAATCGCAACGGCAACGTCCTGGAAATCGAGTTCAACGATGGCAGCAAGATTATCGTCAACCGGCATGCCGCTAATCAGGAGATCTGGGTTGCCGCCCGTACTGGTGGCTTTCATTACCGGCTAGAAAACGGCGTTTGGAAAAGTGCCCGCGACGGATCTGAATTCTTTAAGAAACTGGCAGAACTAATCTGCGACCAGGCTGGCTCCTCCCCTGCATTCTGAGCAATACGCATCCTAGCAGTCACTACTACGCATGCTGGACTGGCTTATCCGTATTGTTGCCGAATTTGGCCTACCCGGTCTATTCGTTTCCGGCCTGCTATCAGCAACCTTGCTGCCTGGTAATTCCGAAATCGCATTGGCATTCGTGCTGTACCAACGGCCCTATGATTGGGTGCCCGCATTAATTTGCGTCACTGTTGGCAATACTTTGGGTAGCCTGAGCAGTTATTGGCTTGGCAGATACTTGAGGCGATTCAATCCCCGAGCAACCGATCACCTATCGCCACGCGCACTTGCCCTAATGAAACGATATGGTGTTATTACCCTTTTGCTCGCTTGGCTACCCTTGATTGGCGACGCGTTATGCTTGGCAGCAGGTTGGCTGACCCTAGCTAAAACACCCACTGCATTATTCATTTTCCTTGGTAAAGCAATACGTTACCTCTTGGTCGGTTTACCATTCATTCTTTAACCCATATGCATAATTGTCCATTCACAACATGTAAGCTGTCTTGACTTATGAATACCCAAAATTTAATTACACAGGGCAATTGAACATTTCCGAAAATGCACAACCTAACGCTTGTCTGGTAAGTCCAATTTTATAAAAGTATTGAGGAAGCCCCTGATTTCCTCATTTCCTCTCCGCGAACACAATCCGGATGAGGTAGCGGTGTATTTAGACAGGCCAATAGATATTGCTGGAATGTAAAATGCCTTTTGTGTTGCATTGCCGCAACCAGGATTTTCCCCGCGAAGAATTTAATAGCAATTAAAAAACAATACGTTACAAACAATCAGAGACCATGACTCCGCGGTTCATACGCTTCATGCATATTGCCAGTTCGTTGCTTAGTGCACAGAGCGCCGCCTATCATGCCGCTGTACCGTACTGCTCCAAATTCAATGAGCAGTCTGATTTTGCTACACCGCCTTTCCAAACTTTTCTTAAAAGGAAGACGCAATGAACAAGAAATTCATCGCCCTCGCCGTAGCTGCTGCAGTTGCGCCTGCGGCGTTTGCTGCTGACGAAGTGGTTCTGTACGGTCAAGTGAACGTGGCTATTGTTTCCGACAACACCAAGGACAACACATTCAGCGTTGATGACGAAGCTTCCCGTATTGGTGTCAAAGGTAGCGAAGGTCTGGGCAATGGCATGAATGCTTGGTTCCAGATCGAGAGCAAGGTCAGACCTGATGATGCCAACCAAAACGGCTTTGCAACACGCGAGGGTTGGGTGGGTTTGAAGAGCAGCGAGTTCGGTGGTATTCAACTGGGTCGCGGTAAGAGTGCCTACACCAAGGCCTACGAAGAATTCGATCCTTGGTATCAAGACAAGAGTTTTTCGGTCAACGGCGATGATCAGCTGGGTTACACCGGCACAGCCTTGGTGCCAGACAAAAAAGACGGTGGCTATAAATACCGTACTGACAATACCATTCGTTACACCTACTCCATGCCTGGCATGGATGTAATGGTTGACTATTCAGTTGGCGAGAACAAGAACAAGACCACAGGCCAGAAAGAAGCCACCAACCTGAGCTACTCAGTCAAGGGTACGATAAGCGATTTTTGGTACATCGTTGGTGCAAACATGGGCCGTAATCTGACAAATAATGGTTCCAAGCTGAACAACGTTCTGCTGGGCGGCGGTACTGCTTTCGGTGACTTGGCTCTTGGCGCTGGCTTCCAACGCCACGTATTTTCTGAGAACGGTTACGGCACCAACAAGCGCAACAGCTTCCTGGTCAACGCCATGTACAACCTGGAAGGCAACTCCCTGTACGGTGGTGTAATCATTGCTGACAAGCTCAAGTACGGTAGTGTCAAGTTGGCAGACAGCCGCTATGTTCGTTACGGCGCTGGTTTGGCAGTACCTCTGTCCAAGCGTACCAACATCGTGACCGAGTATATGGCTACGGACTTTGCTGGTAGTCAAAAGGACACCTCCTACTTCTCAGTGGGTGCGTATCACTCGTTCTAATCGTTCCAGCAACGGTTAGTGCATAAACAGAAAGGGCAGCTTAGGCTGCCTTTTTTGTTTGTTGGATGAATGTTAGTCTGGCAAGCCGTTATCCTCTTTAAGCACTAAACCTACCCATCCACCTTTAATTTGAGGAGAAAGCATGCTCCAGGAATTCAAAGAATTCGCCATGCGAGGCAATGTCGTTGACCTTGCAGTCGGGGTGATCATTGGTGGTGCATTCGGCAAGATCGTGGATTCGTTGGTAAAAGACGTGATCATGCCCCCTATAGGCTGGATGCTGGGCAACGTAGATTTCACCAACCTGTTTATCGTCTTGAAGGAAGGTGTCAAAGCCGCCGGCCCGTATGACACACTCAAATTCGCACAGGATGCCGGTGCTGTCACCATCAATATCGGCCTGTTCGCCAATGCGGTCATCAGCTTCATCATCGTCGCATTCGCTGTGTTTCTACTAATCCGCACCTTGAACAAGCTCAAGCGCGAAGAAACACCTGTAGCCACATCTCCTACCACCAAGGAATGCGAGTTCTGCTACAGCCCGGTACCTGTCAAAGCGACACGCTGCCCTTGCTGTACTTCTCAGCTCGCATAAAGCCCCTACTTGCCGCGCCTGTACTTCACTGAAAAGCAGATCGACATGCAACAGCTTATTGTGCTCGGTGGTGGTGGTTTTTCGATGGAAAAGTCTCCCCTGCTCGACCAGTATGTTCTTCACGCCACACGTAAGGAAAAGCCGCGTATCTGCTTCATACCCACAGCGAGCGGCGATGCAGACAACTATCTGCTCAAATTTTACGCGGCCCATGCGGGCTATAATTGCCTTGCCAGCCATCTTTCCTTATTCAGGCCGCACACCAACGATATTGCTGGTTACTTGTTGGAACAAGATGTCATTTTTGTCGGGGGCGGCAACACCAAATCCATGCTGGCGCTGTGGCATGATTGGCAAATCGACAGCACGTTAAAACAAGCCTATGAACAGGGTACTGTTATCGGTGGCATCAGCGCCGGCATGATTTGCTGGTTCGAATATGGCCTGACAGACTCGATTCCTGGTGCATTAACCCCTCTCCCAGGCCTTGGCTGGTTAGCTGGCGGCGCATGCCCCCATTACGACGGCGAATCGGAACGGCGGCCTAGTTTGCACCACCATGTTGCCAGCGGTGCGATGCCCACCACATGGGCAGCAGACGATGGCGCAGCGTTGCATTTTATTGACGGACAATTTCACGCTGCCATTACATCACGCCCAAATGCCAAAGCCTGGCGTATTAGCAGCGACACAAATAGGCAAATAACCGAAACAGCCATTGATTGCCAATATCTGGGCATAACGAATAACTGATTGGTTAATAAATAAAAAAGCCAGCAAAATGCTGGCTTTTTTATTTAACTCTGGCGCGCCCGCCTGGGATCGAACCAGGGACCTTCAGCTTCGGAAACTGACACTCTATCCAACTGAGCTACGGACGCGTCTTTAGAGGCGCGCAAGAATAGCTGATTTGGTCTCCTGCGTCCAGCCAATAGCGCTGTAGATTGGTTGCCTGCCTAATCCCCGCTATAATCGCGGGGTTTTTCCGTATTGGTTTTTACCGTAGCGCATAAAAAAGGATCGCAGCATGAGCGAAGCGCAAGCCGAGTCCGGGATGTCGGCAAAAGGTCTTATCGGCATTATTCTTGCCGCAATCATTGGTATCCCCCTATTCATCTACCTAGTCATCAAAGTTGCCACAGGGGGTATGGTTCTCGATGCTGGTAGCCCCAGCATGACCAATGAAGCGGTCATTGCTCGTGTGCAACCGGTGGGCTATTCCAAACTGGATGACTCAGGCCCTCCCGGCAGTCGCAACGGCAAAGCCGTGTACGAAAATATCTGCGCTTCCTGCCATGCTGCAGGGCTGGCTGGCGCACCCAAATTTTCTGATACAGCAGCCTGGGGAGCGCGTATCAGCAAGGGCTTTGCGACATTGGTTGAACATGCGGTCAAGGGCTTTAATGCTATGCCAGCCAAAGGTGGCGCCGCTGACCTAACCGATGACGAAGTCGCCCGTGCAGTTGCCTACTTGGGCAATGCGGGTGGCGGCAAGTTCACCGAGCCACCCATTGCCGGTGGCGCTGCCGGTGGCAAAGCCGACCCCGCAGCCAAGGGCAAAGAAATCTATGACACGGTTTGTATGGCCTGTCATGCAAGTGGTTTGGCTGGTGCACCCAAGTTCGGTGACAAAGCCGACTGGGCATCCCGCCTGAAAGAGGGTGTTGATGCCGCCATCAAGATTGGCATAGCAGGTAAAGGTGCAATGCCCCCGAAAGGTGGTTACCAGGGTTCGGACGAAGAGTTCCACGCTGCAGCGGAATACATGATCAACGCTGCCAAATAAATCGTCCTAGCTGGAATAAAAACGGTGCACCATTCAGTGCACCGTTTTTTATTTTGATATTCATAAAGGAAGCACCTGTACTGATTAGAACCGGTTCAGCGTCTCGCGAGCTAGGACAAAACAAGGCGAAAGCAACCGAGGGAACAGAGTTTACGCGTGGTAAATGAGCATTTCGAGGCTGTTTTTAACGCAGTATTGCTGAAGCGCAGAAGACTTTGATCAAGCTCTTACGCTACAACAGGAAGCGGTTCGAAACGCCCACCTAACGCCGCCACACCATCACTTTGCCAACAATAGTGGCACGCACTTGCATAGAGCTGCCGGAAATCAACCCCAAACCGCAAGTTATCCCCATCGAGATCGTTGAAGTCCGGGCGTTTACCATACAATCCGCCGTGCACTTGGCCACCTAAAACGAAGTGGGCATTTGCCGTTCCATGGTCGGTTCCGGCAGACCGATTTTCCTGTGGCCTGCGCCCAAACTCGGCATAAGAGCGTGTTTTAAAAGTTGCTATTCCAGTCTGTTGAGCATCAAATTGATCATGGCGATTTGAATGAATGTTTCGCTGGATAGGGTGAGGCATTCATAGTCCTTGGAGAGTCGACGATACCGATA